>JAQVKR010000486.1 GCA_028694565.1 Gammaproteobacteria bacterium
GCCGCATCATGGGCCGGCCCAGCGATGCCATCGAGTCCATTCTCGGCTATGTGGACGAGCCCGAGCTGATCCACCGGGACAACCTGGTCATGAGCTGAACCCGGACGGTTCCGTGGCGAAGGCGTGGGGACACAAAAAAACCGGCGTAGCGCCGGTTTTTTTGTGTCCCGGTCGGCTGGCGCCGACTCAGAGGGCCCGGATGTGCTTGCTCAGGCGGCTCTTGTGGCGGGCGGCCTTGTTCTTGTGGATCAGGCCGCGGCCAGCCATGCGGTCGAGCATGGGCACGGCCGCCTTGTAGGCCTCCTCGGCTCCGGCCTTGTCGCCGGCGGAGATGGCCTTCAGCACCTTCTTGGTGCTGGTGCGCATGGCGCTGCGCTGGCTGGCATTGAGCAGACGGCGCTTGTCCGCCTGGCGGGCACGTTTTTTGGCTTGCGGCGAATTGGCCAAGGTCCTACTCCTGAACTGTCTGGGTTCACTATAAGGCGCGTTACTATGCCGCCTGGGCGGCGGTTTGTCAACGCCCTGAATTCCAATACCAAACCCCGGGCTGCTGACAGCTCCGGGCCGAGGGCTGTAAGATGCCAGATTTTGAGCTGCAGGAGAAGGGGCATGGCCGTTTGGGCGCCTGCGATCCCGGGGGAAGCGTCCGCGATCCCCGCCGCAGTCATTGAGCCCGGCGCGGCGAGCCGGCCCGACCGGACCTGCCTGGGGCGGGAAACAGGCGTGCCTGCGGCGCCGTGCCAGCTGGCGATGGCGGCGTGAGCCGCGCCCTGATCCGATCCACCGCCGCGGTGGGAGGCATCACCCTGCTGTCCCGGGTGCTGGGGTTTCTCCGCGACATGGTCATCGCCCGGCTGTTCGGCGCCGGGATGGGCGCCGATGCGTTCATCGTCGCCTTCAAGATCCCCAACCTGCTGCGGCGCCTGTTCGTCGAGGGCGCCTTTGCCCACGCCTTCGTGCCGGTGCTCTCGGCCGCCCGGGAGCGCGGCGGCGAGGCCGCGGTCCGGGACCTGGCCGGTCGCGTCGCGGGAACGCTGGCCCTGTGGCTGTTCGGGATCTCCGCGCTGGCGGTGGTGGCCGCGCCGCTGCTGATCCTGGCGTTCGCGCCGGGTTTCGTCCACACCGGGGGGCGGCTGGACCTGGCGGCGGAGATGCTGCGGGTCGCCTTTCCCTACCTGCTGTTCATCGCGCTCACGGCCTGCGCCGGCGGTGTGCTGAACACCTGCGGCAACTACTGGGTTCCGGCGCTCACCCCGGCCCTGCTGAACCTCTCGATCATCGCCGTGGCGTTCTGGCTCGCGCCGCGCCTGGATGCGCCGGTCACCGCCCTGGCCTGGGGGGTGCTCCTCGGCGGGATGCTGCAACTGGCCTTCCAGCTGCCGTTCCTGGCCCGGCTGCGGCTGCTGCCGCGGCTCCGGCGCCGGCGCGCGGAGCCGGAGGTGCGCCGGATCCTCCGCGGGCTGGGGCCGGCGGTGATCGGCGTTTCCGTGACCCAGCTGAACCTGCTCCTGGACACCTTCATCGCCTCGTTTCTCGTCACCGGCAGCGTCTCCTGGCTCTACTACTCCGACCGGCTGATGGAGTTCCCGCTGGGGGTGCTCGGCCTGGCCCTGTCCACGGTCCTTCTGCCGCGGCTGGCGCGCGAACACCTCGGCGGGGGGCGGCGGTTTTCCGGTCTGCTCGACTGGGGGCTGCGCTGGGCCGTCTTCATCTGGATGCCCGCCACCCTGGGGCTGGTGTTGCTGGCCACGCCGCTGATCACCACCCTGTTCCGCTACGGAGCCTTCGGCGGGGACGACATGCGCATGGCCGCCGGCAGCCTGATGGCCTACGCCGCCGGGCTGGTGGGCTTCGTCGCCGTGAAGGTGCTCGCCCCGGGCCATTACGCCCGCCAGGAACAGCGCGCGCCCGTGCGCTGCGCCGTGGCCGCGCTGGCGGCCAATCTCCTCCTGAGCCTGCTGCTGGTGCAGCCGCTGGCGCACGTGGGGCTGGCGCTGGCCACCTCGCTCGCCGCCCTCCTCAACGCGGCCCTGCTGGGCTGGAGCCTGGTTCGCCACGGCGTCTACCGTCCCGAGCCCGGCTGGCCGCTGTTGCTGGCGCGGGTGGGGGTCGGCTGCGTCGCGCTCGCGGCGGTGCTGGCCGCCTTCACGCCGCCCGCGGAAACCTGGCTGGCCTGGGGCGGCCCGCAGCGTGCGGGCCGGCTGGCGCTGCTGGTGGCCGCCGGCGCGCTCGCCTACTTCTGCGCGGCCTGGATCTCGGGGTTGCGTCCGCGGCATCTGCGGGTGCCGCGCTAGCGGTGCGGGCCGCAAGGCCCGGGGCCCCCGACGACGGGGGAGGCGGGGCGTCATCCCGCCTCCCCATCTCCCCCGGGTGCTGTGACAGGGAAGGCAACTCCCTTATACTTTCCCCTTTTGAGCGCCGTTCCGGCATTCCGGTGGCGGGCGGCGCCGAACAGAACCGGCTCGAGGTCATGGAACTCATCCGCGGCATCCACAATCTCCGTCCCGTGCACCGGGGCTGCGTGGCCACCATCGGCAACTTCGATGGCGTGCATCTCGGCCACCAGGCGGTCCTGGGGCGGCTGGCGGAGCGGGCCGGGGAGCTGGCGCTGCCGTCGATGGTCATCACCTTCGAGCCCTATCCG
>JAQVKR010000487.1 GCA_028694565.1 Gammaproteobacteria bacterium
CCTACCTTGATGGTCCAGGGCACCAGTTCCGACGCCGGCAAGAGCCTGCTGGTGACGGCGCTGTGCCGGATGCTGGCCCGCCGCGGCGTGCGGGTCTGTCCGTTCAAACCCCAGAACATGGCGCTCAACAGCGCGGTGACCGCCGACGGCGGCGAAATCGGCCGGGCCCAGGCGGTGCAGGCCCAGGCCGCGGGCCTGGCGCCGCTGACGGACATGAACCCGGTGCTGCTGAAACCCAACACCGAGCGCGGCTGCCAGGTGATCATCCACGGCCGGGCGGTTCATGCCAACCTCGAGGCCGCCGCCTACCACGACTACAAGCGCCTTGCCCGCAGCGCGGTGCTGGAATCCCACGCCCGTCTCGGCGCCGGGTTCGAGGCGCTGGTGGCAGAGGGCGCGGGCAGCCCGGCGGAGGTCAACCTGCGCCGGGGCGACATCGCCAACATGGGCTTCGCCGAGGCGGTGGACTGCCCGGTGGTGCTGGTGGCGGACATCGAC
Source organism: Gammaproteobacteria bacterium (assembly GCA_028694565.1). Taxonomy (GTDB): domain Bacteria; phylum Pseudomonadota; class Gammaproteobacteria; order DSM-26407; family DSM-26407; genus Thioalbus. The sequence continues at coordinate 499 of JAQVKR010000487.1, forward strand.
CGCGGCGGCGTCTTCGCCCAGATCGTCGGCACCCTGCAGCTGCTCTCGGCGAGCGAACGGGCGCGCATCGCCGGTTTCGTCATCAACCGCTTCCGCGGCGACCCCGCCCTGCTGGAGCCGGGCCTCCGGTGGCTGGAGGCGGAGACCGGGAAGCCGGTGTTCGGCGTCCTGCCCCACCTGGAGGGCCTGCACCTGGAGGCGGAGGACAGCCTGGCCCGCCCGGCCGCCACGGAGGCGGCGGCCGATGCCCTGCGGGTGGCGGTGCCGGCGCTGCCGCGCATCAGCAACCACACCGATCTCGATCCCCTGCGGCTGCACCCCCGGGTCCGGCTCGAGTGGGTGGGACCGGGCCGGACCCCGCCGCCGGCGGATCTGATCATCCTCCCCGGCTCCAAGAGCGTGCAGGCCGATCTCCGCTGGCTCCGGGCCCAGGGCTGGGAACGCGCCCTGCAGCGCCACCTGCGCTACGGCGGCCGGCTCATCGGCATCTGCGGCGGCTTCCAGATGCTGGGCGCCGCCCTGCACGACCCCCGGGGCGTGGAGGGCGAACCCGGCAGCCAGCCGGGACTCGGCCTGCTGGCCCTGCAGACCACCCTGGCGGCGGAGAAACGCCTGGCCCGGATCCGCGGCCGGCTCGCCCTGCCGGGCGCCCCGCCGGTGGGCGGCTACGAGATCCACCAGGGCCTGACCCGCGGGGAGGCGCTGGAGCGTCCGGCCGTCCATCTCGACGGCGGCGGCACCGACGGCGTCCTCTCGCCCGACGGGCAGATCCTCGGCACCTATCTCCACGGCCTGTTCGAGGAACCCGCCGCCGGCGCCGCCCTGCTCCGCTGGGCCGGCCTCGACGCGGCGGAAGAGACCGACTACCGCGCCCTGCGCGAGGCCGCCATCGAGCGCCTCGCCGACGCCGCCGAGGCCCACCTCGACCTCGACCGCCTGTTCGCCCTCACCGGGATGCCGTACAGAAGAACTGAATAGACAGGATTCACAGGATTTTTCAGGATTTACAGGACCTGGTTTTAAGTAGGCAGGTATTAGGTATTAAGCTCCTGTCTTCATGCACTGAACGTGGAGGACATGCTGGATTCGGTAACCAGGTGATTCAGATTTTGTCCTCAATCTGCGTAATCCGCGGATAAAAAGTCTTTCCGCCTTTTATCCCGTTAATCCTGTGAATCCTGTCTATTCGTCTTCTGAACCCATCCCCGCCAAGGCCGCTTCGAGGCGCTGCCAGCCGGGTTCGTCGCCGGGCAGGCCGAAGCGCAGGCCGTGGTGGTCGGGGAAGTGGCGCACGAGGATGGCGCGGCGGGCGAGCGCCTCGGCGATGGCCGCGGCCTCGGGATGGCGCAGCCACTGGAACAGGGGCGTGCCGCCCTCCGGCGCCAGGCCGTGGCGCGCGAGCAGGGCCGCCAGCCGCGCGCCGGCGGCGACCAGGCGGTCCCGCATCCGCTCCTGCCAGGCGGTATCGGCGAGCGCGTGGCGCCCGGCCCAGCGGGCCGGGCCGCTCACCGGCCAGGGCCCCAGGCCCTCGGCGAGCCGCGCCAGCAATTCCGCCTCGGCGTGGACGAAGCCGAGCCGCGCGCCGGCCAGGCCGAAGAACTTGCCCGGCGAGCGCAGCACCACCAGTCCCGGCCGGGGTCCTCCCGGCACCAGGCTCTCCCCGGGCCGGAGATCCATGAACGCCTCGTCCACCACCAGCCAGCCGCCGCGTCCCGCCAGGCGCCCGGCCCACGCCAGCAGCGCCTCGCGCCCGGCCAGGATCCCGTCCGGGTTGTTGGGGCGGCAGAGGACCACCACGTCGGCGCGCGCGCACGCCGTCCCGAGCCCGCCGGCATCCACCGGCTCCACCCGGTGGCCCGCCCCGCCCCAGGCCCGGGCATGCTCGGCGTAGCCGGGGGTCAGCACCGCCACCCGCCCGGGCGGGCGCAGCCGCGGCAGCAGTTGGATGGCCGCCTGGGTGCCGGGCACCGCCAGCAGGGGGCCGCCGCCGTAGCAGGCCGCCGCCACCGCCTCGAGATCATCCTACTCCGGCAGCCGGCCCCATGCCTCCGCCGGCAACGGCGGCACGGGGTAGCCCCAGGGGCTGATGCCGGTGGAGAGATCGAGCCACTCCCGCGCCGGAATCCCGTGGCGGCGGGCCGCGGC
>JAQVKR010000488.1 GCA_028694565.1 Gammaproteobacteria bacterium
CGCACCTTCGACGACAAGTACGGCGTCCCGACCCTCAACCTGGGCTTCTTCCTCGAGGTGGCCGAGCGCATGGGTGAGCAGGCCCTGCTGGTTTTCGCCCGGCACGAGGGGCGCACCGTCGCCGGCGCGCTCAACTTCATGAGCGGCGATACCCTCTACGGCCGTCACTGGGGCACCACCGGCGATTACCACAGCCTCCACTTCGAGGTCTGCTACCACCAGGGCATCAAGTTCTGCATCCGCGCGGGACTGCGGCGCTTCGAACCGGGCGCCCAGGGCGAGTACAAGGTCAGCCGCGGCTTCGTCCCCACCGCCACCTGGTCCGCCCACTGGATCCGCGACCCCGCCTTCCGCGCCGCCATCGGGCGCCACACGCGCCAGGAGCAGGCCTACGTCGAGGCCTACATGGCCGAGATGAACGCCTCCGCACCCTACAGGCAGAGCGCCTGAGCAACTCGTTTTCCCGACCGCGGATTAGCGCGAACCGGCACTCGTTTCCCGTCTTCAGAAGAGCCGTTATTGAACCGACCCCGCTACCGGGAACGGCGAAAGTCTGTGGACACCATCCACGTTGATTCACGTCAACCTGCGGTTCAAAGACTCTTCATACCCCGGCCAGGCGCCGACGGAGATTGACGAGGATGGCGGCGGTGGCGCCCCAGATATGGAAGTCGGGGTAGTCGAGGACGAAGTACTCGCGCAGCTCGCCGCGGTGGCTGCGCCGCTCCCGGCGGTAGTTGTCGGGTTCCAGGACGTGCTGCAGCGGCACCTCGAAGACCGCCTCCACTTCGAAGGGATCCGGCACCGGTATGAAGCCGGGGGTGACAATGCCCACCACGGGATGGACGAGGAAGCCGGTGATGGTGGCATAGGGTTCGAGCTCGCCCACCACCTCCACCTGGGCCGGGGCCAGGCCCACCTCCTCCCAGGTCTCGCGCAATGCCGTCGCCACGGGGTCCGCATCGTGGGCCTCCACCCGCCCGCCCGGGAAGCTCACCTGCCCGGCGTGATCGCGCAGATGCCGGGTGCGCTGGGTGAGCAGCACGGTCATCCCGGCGGAATGATCCACCAGCGGCACGAGCACCGCGGCGGAAACCAGGCCGGCACCGGCCGGGAGCGCCTCGCGCAGGGGCAGATCCCCCGGAATGCCGGGTTCCGCGGCCTGCTGTAGTTGCCTGATGATCCGCAGACGCATGTTCTCGACCGCTCGCGAGCTCAACGGAATACCCGTCGGGAAATCATACTAGCCCATAGCCGGTTCCGGGACGGCCTGGCGGGAAAGCGGCGCAAGGAGGGTTTCAGCGCTGGCGCCCGAGTTCGGCCTCGATGCGGGCGAGCGGCACCGGCGCCCCGCGCCCGATGCCCTCGCAGCGCCGCGCCTCCTGCTCCCAGGTCTTGCGGGTAGCCACCACCTCGGGCCAGAAGGGATAGGTCCGGCACTGCAGGGGGCGGACCGGGTAGATGCGGCAGCGCCCGTCCGGGCCGAGAAACACGCAGCGCCCCGGCTCGCTTCCCCAGGCCAGAACCGTTTCCCCCTCCCCGGTGCGCGCCAGGTAGCGGCGCCGGAACCAGGCCGCGGAGAGTCCGAGCTGGAAGCGGATGGCTTCCGCCTCGCCCGCTTCGAGGAACACGTGGCTCTCCTCGGTGCCGGTGCAGCAGGCCCCGCAGCCGGTGCACTCGAAGCGCAGCGTCTCGCGCCGATGGAACGGCTGGGTGTAGCGGGGGCTGGTTCGCTTCGCCATGTGGCGTTACCGGACGGGCGCGGCTAGGGACATGGAGACAGGATACCCGGTGCGCGCCGGCACGGGAAACGCCCCGCCCCGGCGCATCCCGGGGCGGGGCATCGCCCGTGCCGGCAATCAGGCCAGGGTGATGGAATCGTCGAGATAGACGTCCTGGATGGCATTGAGGAGCTTCACCCCTTCGTCCATCGGCTTCTGGAAGGCCTTGCGCCCGGAGATGAGCCCCATGCCGCCGGCGCGCTTGTTGATGACCGCCGTCCGCACGGCCTGGTGCAGGTCGTCCTTGCCGGAGGCGCCGCCGGAGTTGATCATCCCCACCCGGCCCATGTAGCAGTTGGCCACCTGGTAGCGGACCAGGTCGACGGGATGCTCGGAGGTGAGCTTCTCGTACACCCAGGGGTGGGTCTTGCCGAACTGCAAATGGGTATAGCCGCCGTTGCAGTCGGCCTGCTTCTGCTTGACGATGTCCGCCCCGATGGTGGCGGCCAGGTGGTTGGCCTGGCCGGTGAGATCGGCCGCGGTGTGGTAGTCCACCCCGCCCAGCTTGAAGCTGGGATTGCGCAGGTAGGCCCACAGCACGGTCACCATCCCCAGGTCGTGGGCCAGCTCGAAGGCCTCGCTCACCTCCTGGATCTGCCGCCGCGACTCCTGCGAGCCGAAGTAGATGGTGGCGCCCACGGCCACGGCGCCCAGATCGAAGGCCTGCTGCACGCTGGCGAACAGGGTCTGGTCGTGCATCGCGGGATGGGTGAGCAGCTCGTTGTGGTTGATCTTCACCAGGAACGGGATGCGGTGGGCATAGCCGCGCGCCACCGAGTGCAGCACCCCCAGGGTCGAGGCCACGGCATTGCAGCCACCCTCGATGGCCAGCCGGCAGATGGTTTCCGGGTCGAAGAAGGC
>JAQVKR010000489.1 GCA_028694565.1 Gammaproteobacteria bacterium
CCGAGACTGGGGGCGATGGTGAACAGCCGCAGGCGATCCACCACGTCGGCGGTCTCGTCCCCGTCCCCGTCCACTTCGAAGGTGACCATGCCGCCGAAGCCGTGCATCTGCCGCCGGGCCAGGGAAAAGCCGGAAAATTCCGGCAGGCCCGGGTAGAGGACGCGGGTCACCCAGGGGTGTTCGCACAGGCTCTCGGCCACGGCCCGGGCGCTGGCGTTGTGCTGGCGCATCCGGACCGCGAGGGTGCGCAGGCTGCGCATCAGCAGCGCGGCGGTCTCCGGCGCCGGGACCTGGCCCAGGTTCTTGCGCCAGGACCAGATCGGTTCGAGCAGATTGCGGGAGCCCATGATCGCGCCGGCGGTGATGTCGCTGTGGCCGCCGAGATATTTCGTGGCGCTGTGCACCACCAGGTCCGCTCCGAGCGCCAGGGGCTGCTGGTTGATGGGGGTGGCGAAGGTGTTGTCGACCGCCACCAGGGCGCCCGCGGCATGGGCGCGGGCGCTGATCCCGGCGATGTCGAACACCTCCAGGGTGGGGTTGGTCGGGGTCTCGAAGAAGATCAGGTCCACCCCCTGGTCGAGCACCTCCTCCAGGCTCTCGAGTTCGTCGGCGAGGAGGAAACGGGTGGGGATGCCGAGCAGGGGCAGTTGCGCGGAGAGCAGCTCGATGGTGCCGCCATAGGCATCGCCGATGCAGAGTATGCCCCCCCGCCCATGGGCCAGGAACAGGGCCGACTGGGCGGCCATTCCGGCGCCGAAGGCGAGCGCCGACTCGGCCCCTTCCAGCACCGCCAGTTTGGTTTCGAGGGCCTGGATGGTGGGGTTCATGCCGTAGCGGGTGTAGAAGGCGCCGCTGTGCCCCCCCTCCAGCGTCTCCAGGAGTTCGGCCGTGGAGTCGAAGCGGAAGGTGGTGCTGTTGTAGACCGGCCCGTGGACCGCGCCGTGGGGATCGCCGGCTTCGCCGGCGTGGACGCAGTCGGTCTCCAGGCCGTCGAATTCCTCCTCGTAGTCGTTCATCGTTCCCTCTCCCGGGGCCCGGGCCCCGAATCATCGGTGTGGTCGGATGCGTTCCAGCGGCGGTTGATGGCGTAGGCGCCCAGCTCCGGCAGGAAAGGCAGCGCCAGCAGGCCGGCCAGGTCGACGCAGCGGCGCGGTTCGCGGACATGGTCGAGGCCGATGGTCATGCCCCCATGGCCGGCGGCGGGCTGTGCCCTGTAGGTGCCGAGCAGGCGATCCCACCAGGGGAGGTTGAAGCCGAAGTTGCTGTTGGTTTCGCCGGCGACGATGGAGTGGTGCACCCGGTGCATGTCGGGCGTGACCAGGAACCGGCGCAGCACCCGGTCCAGGCCCGGGGGCAGGCGGGCGTTGGCGTGGTTGAACATGGCCGTGGCGTTGAGCACCACCTCGAACAGCAGCACCGCCAGGACCGGCGGGCCGATGACCGCCACCAGCGCCAGCTTGAGCACCATGGAGAGCAGGATCTCCACCGGGTGGAAGCGGGCCCCCGTGGTCACGTCGAAATCGAGATCCGCGTGGTGCACCCGGTGCAGCCGCCACAGTGCCGGGACCGCGTGGAACATCACGTGCTGCAGGTAGATGGCGAGATCGAGGATCAGGAAGGCGAGAATCCCGGCCGCCCAGGCGGGCGTCTCGAGATTGTTGAACAGCCCCCAGCCGCGCTCGCCGGCCACCACCGCCATGCCCACGGCCGCGGCCGGAAAGATCAGCCGCAGCACGAGGGTGTTCAGCGCCACCAGGCCGAGGTTGTTGAGCCAGCGCCGGAGCTTGGACTGGGTCAGCGGGCGGCGCGGCGCCATGACTTCCCACAGCGCCATGACGGCGAAAACGCCGAGGAAGAAACCGAGACGGATGGCGGCCTCGTGCTGGCTTGCCCATGCGCTCACGGCTGTGTGCCCTCCTGCCCATGGCGGTGCATTTCCGGCGCCGGACCAGGTGAATCCCGCGCCTCGCCCGAATCGCCGCCGATCCACGTGCCGCCCCATTCCGCGCCTGGGGGGATGGCGCTGCGGCGGGAAGAGCGCCGGTTGGGACTATCGTGACACCGTCGCGGTGAAGGCGCCAGCGTGTCGCCGGGTCTCCCGCCGCGGCCGCTCCCGCGGCGGGTTGCCATATTTTTGCCACATTTCTTCACCGGACCGCCACATCGGCTGCCGCTGGCTGCCCGCTGCCGGGTCTGTAATGTCAGCAACGGAAATCTCCACGGCTGTTCCGCAGTTCCGGCGCGTGCAGGAGGCTTGAACCGGCCAGGGACGGCGCGCTGGGCCAGGTTTGACGGGAGCGCAATGATGGACACTCGGGCGAATCAGGGCTACGGACTGGCGGAAACGGTGGGCAAGGGGCTGGTGATCAGCCTGCTCCTGGGAACCGGGGCCGGATTGCTGCTGATCCTGCTGGTGTTCCTGATCGCGGCGGTCTGAGCCGCTTCCCGCACCCGTCGACACGGGATTCCGGCGCGGCAACGGGCGGTAGCGGGTAAACTGGCCATATCCTTACCCTTGCCGGAGAGATTTCCGTGAACTGGCTGGATCGGCTGCCGCTGGGGCCGCTCGTGTTCGGGGCCCTGCTCCTGGGGCTGGCGCCGTTCGCCCCCGAGCCGCACCTGTGGGAGAAGCTGAAAA
>JAQVKR010000490.1 GCA_028694565.1 Gammaproteobacteria bacterium
GACGAGGAGATACAGGGAGCCATGGATAAACTGAACAACCGCCCCCGCAAATGCCTTGGAATGAAAACGCCGAACCAGGTATTTTTCGGGATCAACCCACCGGTTGCACTAGTGAGTTGAATCCGCGAGCGATAACGGAAAACCGGTTGCACGTTCAGACGTCGACGACACAGCGGGCGTGCCAGTCGCCGCGCGCGTCCCGGTAGACCCTGAGTTCAGTATAGGTGGCGCCCTTCACCTCCACCGTGGGGCGGTGGCGGCCGCGATCCACCGGCTCGCCCCAGGCCCGGCCGTGCAGCTTCCCGCCGTCGATGCGCACCTCGAAGCGGGAGAAGAGCAGGCCGCGGGTGGCCATCTCGTAGACCAGGGCGTTGAGCCAGTCCACCAGCAGCAGCTCCGTATCCGGAGCGTCGCAGTCGATTTCGACCAGGATCTCGGGGCGGACGCCGGCGGGGTCGGTGATGACGGCGGTGAGCGCCAGCGCGGCCTGCTCGAAGGCCTCGCCGAGGGTGGCGCCGCAGCCGTGGACGCCGATGTCCGCCACGTGGTGGAAGTGCCTCCAGGCGGGCACCGGCTCAGCCCTCGCCGTGCAGTCGGTGGACCGGCCCGGCGGGATGTTCCGGCTCGGCGGCCGGGCCGAGGCAGGCGTCGATGGCGGTCCGCTCCAGGGTTTCGTGCTCCTCCAGCTCCGCGATCAGCCGCCCGAGCTCGTCGCGGCGCTGCTCGACGAGCTTGCGGGCGCGGGCCTCGGCCTGCCGCAGCAGATCGTGGACCGCCTCGTCCACCGCCTGGGCGGAGTGCTCGCTGAAGTGGCGGGGCTGGGCGATCTCCCGGCCGAGGAAGGGGTGGGACTCGCTGTCGCGCAGATCCACGGGACCGACGCTCTCCGACATGCCCCAGCGCGCCACCATGGCGCGGGCGAGGTTGGTCGCCTGGCGGATGTCGTCGTCGGCGCCCGAACTGACCGAGCCGAGCAGGAACTGCTCGGCGGTGCGGCCGGCCAGGATGACCGCGAGCCGATCGCGCAGGTACTCCTCGGGCAGGGTGTGGCGCTCCTGCTCCGGCAGCTGCTGGGTGCCCCCGAGCGCCTGCCCGCGGGGAATGATGGTCACCTTGTAGAGGGGGTCCGCGTGGGGCAGGAAGTGGGCGGCGAGCGCATGCCCGGCCTCATGGACCGCCAGCCGGTGGCGTTCCTCGGGCTGGATGGCCAGCGTCCGCACCGCGCCCATCAGCAGCCGGTCGCGGGCCTCGTCGAAATCCTGCGCCGTCACTTCCCGGCGCTGCTGGCGGGCGGCGAGGATGGCCGCTTCGTTCACCAGGTTCTTGAGATCCGCCCCGGAGAAGCCCGGGGTGCCGGCGGCCACGGTGTCCAGCGCCGCGTCGGCGGCCAGCGGCACCTTGCGGGTGTGGACTTCCAGGATCGCCAGCCGGTCCCGGCGGTCGGGCAGGTCGAGGGTCACATGGCGGTCGAAGCGGCCCGGGCGCAGCAGGGCGGGGTCGAGCACATCCGGCCGGTTGGTGGCCGCCACCACGATGACCGCCTCGCGGCCGGTGAAGCCGTCCAGCTCGGCGAGGATCTGGTTCAGGGTCTGCTCGCGCTCGTCGTGGCCGCCGCCGAGACCGGTGCCCCGGGTCCGGCCGATGCTGTCCAGCTCGTCGATGAAGATGATGCTGGGCGCGCTCTTCTTGGCCGCCTCGAACAGGCGCCGGACCCGGGCCGCGCCCACGCCCACGAAGACCTCGATGAACTCGGAGGCGGAGATGGTGTAGAAGGGCACCCCCGCCTCCCCCGCCAGGGCTTTCGCCATCAGGGTCTTGCCGGTCCCGGGCGGGCCCATCAGCAGCACGCCGCGGGGCACCTCGGCGCCCACCTGGCGGAACTGGTCCGGGTGGCGCAGGTAGTCCACCAGTTCGCTCACCTCGCGCTTGGCGTTCTCCTGGCCGGCCACATCCTCGAAGGTGACCTTGCTGGTCTGCGGCTTCAGGGTTTCAGGCTCCAGGAACTGCTTCAGGTCGCCGCGGCCGCCGAGGCCGCCGGCCAGGTTGCGGTAGGTGCGGCGCAGGAACCAGATGTAGAAGCCGATGAGCAGCAGCCAGGGCAGGGTGGCGATGAGCGCCGGGCCCCACCCGCCCTCGCCGGTCTCGGGCGGCAGGGCGCGGACATCCACCCCGTGCTCCTCGAGCAGCGGCATCAGATCGGGGTCGCCGAGGTCGGGAACCCGGGTGCGGAAGGCCTCGGCCGGACGGCCGCTGCGATCGTCCATGATCGGATTGCGCAGCCGCCCCCGGACGACCGGGCCGCGCAGATCCACCGCCTGCACCTGCTCGTTCACCACCAGGGACTTGAACCGGGTATAGGCGATCTCCGCCTCGGGCGTCGCCGGCTCCCGGGGCGTGCTGAGCAGCAGCATGGCCACGAATAGGGCAAGGGCGCCCAGCACCAGCCAGCGCTGCAGGGGTTGCGGGGATTCGGGTGTCTGGTTCATGGCCGGGCCTGACCGGTTCCCGGGGGCCATGGCTCAACTCGGCGGGCCCCTGACCTCAGGTTAGAACCGGGCGGAGGTTTTCGCCACTACCGGGGGCGGGCCGGGCGATCCCGCAGGGCGTCGAGAAAGGCCGCCAGCCCGGCCCGGTAGGC
>JAQVKR010000045.1 GCA_028694565.1 Gammaproteobacteria bacterium
GGCGCCATGCCGGGCAAGTTCATCCAGGCCATCCGCGAGGCGGGCACCGCCAACCCGGTGATCATGCTGGACGAGATCGACAAGATCGGCGCCTCCTACCAGGGGGATCCCGCCTCGGCGCTGCTGGAGGTCCTGGATCCCGAGCAGAACAGCGACTTCCTCGACCACTACCTGGACCTGCGCTTCGATCTCTCCAAGGTGCTGTTCATCTGCACCGCCAACCAGCTCGACACCATCCCCCAGCCGCTGCTGGACCGCATGGAGGTGATCCGGCTCTCGGGCTACATCACCACGGAGAAGGTGGCCATCGCCAGGCATCACCTGTGGCCGCGCCAGGTGGAGCGCGCCGGACTGCGGCGCGGGCAGATCCGCATCACCGAGGCCGCCCTGCGCCAGATCATCGAGGGCTACGCCCGCGAGGCCGGCGTGCGCAACCTGGAGAAGCAGCTCGGGCGCATCGTGCGCAAGTGTGCGGTGGATATTCTCGGCGGCGCCGAGACTCCCGTGCGGATCGGCACCCGCGACATCGAGCGGCTGCTCGGCAAGGCCCACTTCCAGCGTGAAAAGCCGCTCAGCGGCCTGGGCGTGGTCACCGGGCTGGCATGGACGGCGATGGGCGGCGCGACGCTGTCCATCGAGGCCACCCGGGTCCACACCAAGAACCGCGGCTTCAAGCTCACCGGCAAGCTCGGCGACGTGATGCGCGAATCGGCCGAGATCGCCTACAGCTACATCAGCTCCCACCTGAAGACCTACCGCGCCGAGCAGACCTTTTTCGACGAGGCGTTCGTCCACCTGCACGTCCCCGAGGGGGCCACCCCGAAGGACGGCCCCAGCGCCGGCGTCACCATGGCCACCGCGCTGCTGTCGCTGGCGCGCAAGGAGCGCCTGGCCCGGCCCCTGGCCATGACCGGCGAGCTCACCCTCACCGGCCAGGTCCTGCCGGTGGGCGGCATCCGCGAGAAGGTCATCGCCGCGCGGCGCTCGCGCATCCCCGAGCTGATCCTCCCCGAGGCGAACCGCGGCGACTTCGAGGAGCTGCCGGACCACATCCGGGCCGGGCTGACCGTGCATTTCGCCCGCCACTACCGTGACGTCTACCGCATCGTGTTCGCAAACACCCCGGAATGACCACGCCCAATCACCGAAATCATGACAAACGTCATGCTTCCGATCGCCGGAGCGGATCCATAATCAGCCGGACCATCCAGGTGCCCGGGGTCCCTCCATGCCCCCGGAGCCGGCAGAGGAGCGAGCGGACATGAGCAAACTGGTAGAGTGGAGCGACGAGCTGAGCGTCGGCATCCAGGAGATCGACGAGCAGCACAAGATGCTGGTGAACCTCCTGAACCAGCTGCACGAGGCCATCCACAAGCGCCACGGCTCGGAGGCCACGCGCAAGATCCTCGACGAACTGGCGGACTACACCCGCATTCATTTCGCCGTCGAGGAGAGCCTCATGCGGGTACTCGAGTATCCGGACTACGAGGCCCACAAGCACGAGCACGAGAACCTCATCCAGCAGATGGTGGACCTGAAGCAGAAACTCGACACCGGGACCCACTCCATCAGTTTCGAGCTGCTGCATTTCCTCAAGGTCTGGCTCACCAAGCACATCCTCGAGTCCGACAGGGAGTACAGCCCCCACTTCCTCAGCAAGGGCGTCAATGCCTCCTGGCAGAAGAAATCCTGGGTGGGCAAGCTCTGGGGCTCCCTCACCCACTGAGCTGCCCGCCCCGGGCCACGGCCTCCGCCCCCCGCGTTCAGCCGCGGTTCAGGACCCGCACCCTACCCTGCTCGCAAGTCGGGGCGATTCCGCCCCGTGGCCACAGGAGAGCAGACAGCCATGCGAGTCAACGGAACCACTCTGATCGCGGGTGCGCTGGGCCTGGCCCTGGCCGGTTGCGCCAGCGCCGACACCCGTTTCGACGCCCCCCGCCATGACGGCTACGACGAGGCCTCCTACGGCCCCGACACCAGCTTCAGCGACACCGCCGGGGTCACCCGGGTCGAGCCGCTCTACCAGCGGGTGAGCGTCCCGGAGCGCCGGCGCCAGTGCTGGGAGGAGCCGGTCCGGAGCAGCGGCCGCCTGGGGGGCGAGAATCTGGCCGGCACCCTCATCGGCGGCGTGGTGGGCGGCGTGGTCGGCAACCGCTTCGGGTCCGGCAGCGGCCGTGACGCCATGACCGTGGCCGGCACCATCGCCGGCGCCGTGGTCGGGGCCGAGCTCAGCCAGCGCCGGGACGCCGGGTACGCCTATCCCGCGGTGGAGGAGCGCTGCGAATGGGTCACCGACTACCGGGACGAGGAGCGCATCGACGGCTACCGGGTATACTACCGCTACGAGGGCCGGGAGTTCGTGACCACCCTGCCCTACGACCCGGGTCGCCAGCTGCGCGTGCGCGTGAACGTGGAGCCCGAGCGATAAACCCGCCCCCTCCGAACAGGAAACGGCCATGTCGAGACGCCGCCCGGACATTCTCCCGCACTTGCTTCTGCTGGCCGTCCTGCTGGCGTCGCCGCTCACCGCCCTGGCGCAGCCGGGGCGCGGCGTGGACGGCCCGCAGCACGATCGCGACCGGTTCGAACGCCAGGAGACCCGGCGCGGCGGCGTTTCCCTGGGCGAGGCCGTCGCCGCGGTCCAGCGTGCCACGGGAGGCCGCGTGCTGAGCGCCGATACCCGCAACGGCAGCCATCGCATCAAGGTGCTGCTCCCCGGCGGCCGGGTCCGGCTCTACCAGGTGGATCGGGACACCGGAGCGGGCATGCCCTGAACGGCGGCGCCCATGCTCCGGACCCCACCCGGGACCGCGAGCGCGCCGCAGCGATCCCAGCCCGAATCCTGACCCGCGGAGAACATCCATGCGCATCCTCGTGGTGGAAGACGAAGCGCAGCTGCGCGAACAGCTCGCCGCCCGGCTGCGGGCCGAGGGCTACGCGGTGGAGACCGCCGCGGACGGCGACGAGGGGCTGTGGCAGGCCACCGAATTCCCCATCGATCTGGCGGTCGTCGATCTCGGCCTGCCGGGACTGTCCGGCGACGAAATCATCCGCCGCGCCCGCGCGGCCGGGCGGACCTTCCCGGTCCTCATCCTCACCGCCCGCGGCCGCTGGGAGGACAAGGTGGAGGGGCTCGAGGCGGGCGCCGACGACTACCTGGTCAAGCCCTTCCACGTGGAGGAGCTGCTGGCCCGCATCCGGGCGCTGCTGCGCCGCGCCGCCGGCGTGGCCTCGCCGCGCCTGGAGTGCGGCCCCATCGCCATCGACACCCGCACCCACAGCGTCACCCTGGACGGGACGCCGGTGGAGCTGACCGCCTACGAGTACCGGTTGCTGGAGTACCTCGCCCTCAACGGCGGCCGGGTAATCTCCAAGACCGAGCTGACCGAGCACCTCTACGAGGAGGAGTCCGACCGCGACAGCAACGTCATCGAAGTGTTCGTGCGCCGGCTGCGGCGCAAGCTCGACCCGGACGGCCGGCTCCAGCCCATCGAGACCCGCCGCGGCGAGGGCTACCGCTTCAATCTGGCCGGCGACGATTCATGCGGCTGAGCCTGCACGCCCGGCTGCTCCTCACCGCGACCCTGGTCCTGGCCGCCTTTCTCGGCCTGACCGGCGCCGCGCTGGACCGGGCCTTCCGGGCCAGCACCGAGGAGGCCCTGGTGGAGCGGCTCCGCGCCCAGGTCTTCGGCCTGCTCGCCGCCGCCGAGTTCGGCGCCGGCGGCCTGGAGCTGCCGGCGGAGCTACCGGAGCCGCGCTTCTCCCAGCCCGGCTCCGGGCTCTATGGCGCCATCCGCGGCGCCAACGGCGCGATTGCCTGGCGATCCCCGTCGCTGCTCGGCCTCCCGGCCGTGTTCCCCGCCGACCTGCAGCCCGGGGAATGGCGCCGCACCGTCCTGAACCTGGCGCAGGACCGCACCTTCAACGCCCTGAGCTTCGGGGTCAGCTGGGAGGTGGGCGCCACCCCCCACCGCTTCACCGCCAGCGTGGCCGAGGGCGGCGAGGTGGTGGAGCAGCAGCTGCGCGGATTCCGCCGCAGCCTGTGGGGCTGGCTGGGCGCCTCGGCGCTGGTGCTGCTCGCCGTGCAGGGCACCATCCTGCGCTGGGGCCTGGCGCCGCTGCGCCGCGCCGTGCGCGAGCTGGAGGAGATGGAGGCGGGCCGGCGCCCGGCGCTCGGCAGCGACTATCCCCGCGAGCTGCGGGGGCTGACCCGCAGCATCAACACCCTGCTCAACAGCGAGCGCCGGCGCCTGGAGCGTCACCGCAAGGCCCTGGCCGACCTGGCCCACAGCCTGAAGACGCCCCTGGCCGTCCTGCGCGGCCTCGCCTCCGGCGGGATAGATGCGGCGGCGAAGGCCACGCTGGAGGAGCAGGTGCAGCGCATGGACGCCACCGTGCAGCACCAGTTGCAGCGCGCCACCCTGCCCGCCGCTCCCGCCTTCGCGCGGCCGGTGGAGGTCGCCGCCGTCGCCCGCCGGCTGGTGGCGACCCTGGAGAAGGTCCACGCCGGGAAGGCGCTCCGCTTCGAGCTCGCGCTCTCCCCCCGGGCCGGCTTCCGCGGCGCCGAGGGCGACCTGATGGAACTGCTCGGCAACCTGCTCGACAACGCCTGCAAGTGGGGCCGGGAACGGGTCCGGCTCAGCGCCGCTCCACTGCCCGCGGGCGGCCCGGACACGGCGGCCGGGCTGGAGCTGACGGTGGAGGACGATGGCCCGGGCATCGCCCCGGAGGATCATCGGCGGGTGCTCGCCCGGGGCGGCCGCGCCGACACCCGCACCCCCGGCCACGGCATCGGCCTGGCGATGGTGGCGGACCTGGCCGAAGCCTACGGCGCCGTGCTCTCCATCGATCGCAGCCCCCTCGGCGGGGCCCGGGTCAGACTGCGCTTTCCCGCTCCACGCCCGCAGCCGGAGTGAGGCCGGGGGCTGCCGACGATTCCCGCTGGCCGTCGCGGGCGAACTCGGTCCCCGCCGGGACTCCGTCCATCCGCCCCGTCCGCCAGCGATCGAGCTGATGGCTGACGTGGGTAATCAGCGTCCGGCGGGCGCCCAGCGCCGCCTGCAGGGACAGCAGCCGGGACCAGGTCCCCTCGCCCGCCGCGCCCGGGGCGCTCTCCTCCCAGTCGACGCCGGTGATGAGCAGATCCGGGACCCAGCGCGACAACGCCTGCAGGGACCGGGCGGCCAGGCGCGGCCCCCCGGGAAGCCAGACGACGCGGAACTCCCCGTGCTCCAGGGCATAGCCATACTCCGGGCCGCCGGCCAGGGGCAGCGCACGGACGTCGATCGGGCCCAGGCGCAGGGACTGGAGTGGTTCGATGCCCAGGGGCCGCAGCAGGCCCGGCTCCCGGACCAGGTCCAGGTCCGCCGGCGGCGCGGGGCCGAGCAGCGGCACCGGCGCGCCCACGCCCCGGTGCAGGGCATGGAGGCCGGAGAGGCGGCCGGTCCCCCAGCCCGGGAGCAGAATCCCCTCCAGCCGCCCTTCCGCCGGCGGCCGCGCGACCGGCGGCACCGGGCAGCCGCCGACGAGCAGCCGGGCCGCTCCCGCCTCCACCTGCAGGCAGCCTCCCGGACGGCGCCGGGCCGCGCGGTCGAAACGGGCGCGGCCACAGACCGGGCAGTCGCAGCCGTAGACCGGGACACCGGCCTCCGTGCCGGTGGAGAGGAAATTCAATCGCACGCGCCCTCCTCCCCGAGCAGCAGTGCCACCAGTCGCTCGCCGGCCTCTTCCAGGGCCCCCTCGTTGACAATCACCCTCACCGGGCCAGGCAGCGGTGAGCACAGATCGGCCCCGCGGGCGATGCGCCGCTCCACCGCGTCGGCGTCCTCCCGCGCCCGGGACCGGAGACGCCGCCGGCGCACCGCCTCCGAGGCCTCGATCAGCACGCCCACCAGGTCCGGGAATCGACGCCGGGCGTCGGAGAGGTAGGCGCGGGAGCCGTTCACCACCACGTCGCCGCCATCCGCCAGCCAGGCTTCCAGCTCCCGCCCCACGCCATAGCGCAGGCCATGGCTGTCCCAGTGCATGGCGAACAGCCCCTCCCGCAGGCGCCGCTCGAATTCCGCCGCGCCGACCGCCACGTGGTCCTCTCCTCCCGATGCGGCGGGGCGGGTGATGTGGCGCCGGGCGAAGTGAATCCGGCCCCGTCCCCCGAGCCGCCGCCGGGCATAGTCCATGAGGCTGTCCTTGCCGGCGCCGGATGCGCCCATCAGGTAGAAGAGGCGTCCGCGTTGCCGGACTCCGTGCGCGCTGGGTATGTCCATGCTCTGTCGGGATCCGTATCCCTGGCTCATTTCCCGGCGAGTGTGCCGGGGCAAGGTGACAGCGGGATGACCGGCGGATTACCTGTCCCGGGGCGCCGCGTCCGGCTCCGGGGCCAGCCGGAATCGCTCCAGCAACTCGAAGGGCGAGCCGCGATCCGGCTGCCGGTAGAGCGCCAGGCCGGTGACGGCCAGCGGCTCCCGGCACAGGGGCGCCACGACCGGCGCCAGGGCGAGCCGCAGCTGTTCCCGGGAAGCTTCGTCGAGGCGGCCGGTCAGGGTCAGATGGAAGCGGAACTCCTCCATCACGTAAGGATAGCCCCAGCTCGCCAGCAGCCGTTCCTGGCGCGGGGTCAGGCCGGCCCGGCGGCGCCGGGCGAGCTCCGGCTCCGGCGCCGGGGCCCGGAAGGCATCCAGCTCCCGTACGCAGGCGGCGGCGAGCTCCGCGACCGCCGGGCAGTCCGCGGCAGGACGCAGGGCCAGGAACCCGTCCAGCGCCGCGAGGCCGAGGGGGGGGATGGCGAACGCCGGCCGGGTGGCGCTGAAACGCGCCACGGCTGCGATGAGCTGCTTGCGCGCAACCCCTGGCCGCAGCTGGAAGGGGGGCTTGAGCGTGGCGTGGAATCCGTACCGGCGCGGGGTCGCGGTGATGGCGGCCAGCCAGTCCGCGTCGAAGCCCGGCAGCGGCCCGGCGGGATAGTCGGCGCCCTGCTCCGGGTCGCGTCCGAGCCACCGGCAGCCGAAGCGCCACAGGGGCGAATCCGGCTCCGGGGCGTAGTAGATCGCGAAACGTGCCCGGGCGTCGCTCATCAGTAGACGCGCATTCCGGCGCGCCAGACCTCGCGCACCAGGGGAAAGCGATGGTACTCGTGCACCCGCACCAGATCCCCGCGCAGGCCCGGCTCGATGCTGCCGCGGTCGCCGAGACGGGCCGCGCGGGCCGGATTCCGGCTCACCCTGGCCACCGCGTCGGGCAGGGAGATGGACGCCACGCTCTCCTCCAGGGCGAAGGCCGCCTGGAGCAGGCTGCCCGGGAAGTAGTCCGATGAGACGATGTCCAGCAGGTCCGCCTCGGCCAGCGCCCGGGCCGAGACATTGCCCGAGTGGGAGCCGCCGCGGACCAGGTTCGGAGCCCCCATCAGCACCTGCAGGCCGTGGTGGCGGGCGGCGCGGGCCGCCTCCAGGGTGGTGGGAAACTCGGCGATGGACATGCCCAGCGCCCGGGCCGCCTCCACGTGGGCCGGCTCGGCGTCGTCATGGCTCGCGAGCGGCAGTCCGCGCTCGTGGCACCGCGCCACGATGTGGGCGCGGTTGCCGCCGCTGTGGTCGCGGCTGGAGCGGATCTGGCGGTCCATGAAGGCATCCATCTCGGCGTCGCTGAGGCGGTACTTGCCCTGATAGTACTCCCGGTACTTGTCCAGGTTCACGAACTGGCGCTGCCCCGGCGCGTGGTCCATCACCGAGACCAGGCGCACCAGCCCGTTGCCGTCGAAATTGTGGAACAGCCGGGTCAGATCCGGGTGGCCCAGCTCGCAGCGCAGGTGCAGGAAATGCTCCGCGCGGGTGGCGTTCTCGGCCTGGGCGAGGGTGACGGCGGTGGCCATGTCGTCCAGGTTCTCCATGCGGGCGCTGCCGTCCTTCACGTCGCCGAGCGCCAGGGCGTCGAACACGGTGGTGATGCCCGCCGCCACCACCTGGGCGTCGTGGGCCACCACCGCCGGCAGCGAGGGCCAGCGCACGCCCGGGCGCGGGGTGAAGTGCTTCTCCAGGTTGTCGGTGTGCAGCTCCACCAGCCCCGGCAGCAGGAAATCGCCCTCCAGGTCGGTGGCCCCGGCGACGCTGGTGACGCCCCTGTCCACGGCGCGGATGACGCCGCCGGCCACCTGGACGGTGCCGGGAAAGACCTCGGTGGCGGTCACCACCCGGGCATTGGTCAACAACAGGCTGTTGCTCATTCAGCGGGCTCCGTTCCTGTAATGTGCGCCGGGTGCGGGGAACGCCCCGTCAGGCGGCGGCCGGGGCGGCCGCCGTCATGTCGTGGACGGCGGTGGCCACGGCCTCGCGCACCTCGGCATCGTGGAAGATGCCCACCACCGCCGCGCCGCCCGCCTTGGCCTCCTCGATGAGCCGTATCACCACGGCGCGGTTGGTCGCGTCGAGAGAGGCGGTGGGCTCGTCGAGCAGCAGCACCGGGTAGCCGGGCAGAAAGCCGCGGGCGATGTTCACCCGCTGCTGCTCGCCGCCGGAGAAGGTGCTCGGCGCCAGCTCCATCAGCCGCGCGGAGATGTTCAGCCGCTCCAGCAGCGCCGCGGCCTTGCGCCGCGCGACGGCTGCCATCTCCCCCCGCAGGCGCAGGGGCTCGGCGACCACGTCCACGGCCGGCACCCGCGGGACCGCCCTCAGGAATTGGCTCACGTAGCCGATCGTTTCCCGGCGCACCTCGAGCACCCTGCGCGGCTCCGCGCCGGCCAGATCGAGCAGCGCCCCGCGGTGCCGTATCCAGACCCGCCCCCGCTGCAGCCGGTAGTTGGCATAGAGGGAGCGCAGCAGGGTGCTCTTGCCGGCGCCGGACGGGCCGTTGAGCACCAGGCACTCCCCCGCGCGCACCTCGAATTCCACGCCGCGGAGCACCTCCATGGCGACCCCGCCCTGGTTGTGCAGCGTGAAGGTCTTGCCCAGGTTCTCCACGCGGATCATCACATCGCTCATCGACGGGCCCTCAGGGCTGCAGCACGGAGGAGACCAGCAGCTGGGTGTACGGATGCTGGGGATCGTCCAGCACCTGGTCGGTCAGTCCGCTCTCCACCACCTCGCCCCGGCGCATCACCAGCAGCCGGTGGGCGAGCAGGCGCGTCACCGCCAGGTCGTGGGTGACCACCACCGCCGCCAGGCCCAGGTCGGCGACCAGGCCGCGCAGCAGGTCCAGCAGGCGCGCCTGCACCGAGACGTCCAGGCCGCCGGTGGGCTCGTCCATGAAGACCAGCCGCGGCTGGGTCACCAGGTTGCGGGCGATCTGCAGCCGCTGCTGCATGCCGCCGGAGAAAGTGTCGGGGCGGTCGTCGATGCGCCCGGCGTCGATCTCCACCCGCTCCAGCCAGGCGCGGGCGGTTTCGCGGATGCGCCCGTAGTGGCGGGCGCCGACCGCCATCAGCCGCTCGCCCACGTTGCCCCCGGCGCTCACCGCCAGGCGCAGGCCGTCGCGGGGGTTCTGGTGCACGATCCCCCAGTCGGTGCGCATCAGCAGCCGCCGCTCCGCCTCGCCGAGCCCGTAGATGTCCACCGTGCCCTGGTGGCGGGTCCGGTAGAGGACCCGCCCCGCCGCGGGCCGCAGCCGCGCCGAGAGGCAGGCGAGCAGGGTCGACTTGCCCGAACCCGACTCCCCCACGATTCCCAGCACCTCGCCGGCATGGAGATCGAGATCCACGTCCCGGCAGCCGAGCGTGCCGCCGTACCAGTGGCTCACCCCCACCGCCCGCAGCAGCGGCTGTTCCGTCTCGTTCGTCATCAGCGTTTCTGCCTTTTCCCCGAGGCCCTGTATGAATGGACAGGATTGACAGGATTAACTGGGATGAGTTGTTGACCCCGGAAACCCGGGCACCCCAGCGGGCCGACAAAGGCGGCAGCGGCGGATGCACCCCCGTGTCGACCCGGGAAAATCCCGTCAATCCTGTAAATCCTGTCTATTAAATTTCCTGGACTTGACCCACCGCCTCGGGCTCCGGTCCCCTGTGGCCGGCGTCGCGGCGCTCGCGGCAGTGGTCGCTGTCGGAGCAGACGAACATGCGCCCGCCGCGGTCGTCCACCACCACCTCGTCGAGGAAGCTGTCCCCGGCGCCGCACAGCGCGCAGCAGGCATCCCAGCGCTGCACCTCGAAGGGGTGATCCTCGAAGTCGAGGCTCTTCACCTCGGTATGGGGCGGCACCGCGTAGATGCGCTTCTCGCGCCCGGCGCCGAAGAGCTGCAGCGCCGGCATGCGATCCATCTTCGGATTGTCGAACTTCGGGATCGGCGAGGGTGCCATCACGTAGCGGCCGTTCACCAGCACCGGGTAGTTGTAGGCGGTGCTGATGCGGCCGCAGCGGGCGATGTCCTCGTAGAGCTTCACGTGCATCACCCCGTAGTCGGCCAGGGCGTGCATGCGCCGCGTCTCCGGTTCACGCGGCTCCATGAAGCGCAGGGGCTCGGGAATGGGCACCTGGTAGACGAGGATCTGGTCCTCCCGCAGCGGCCGCTCGGGGATGCGGTGGCGGGTCTGGATCAGCGTCGCCTCGGCCGTGCGCCCGGTGGTGGCCACCCCGGTGGTGCGGGCGAGAAAGCGGCGGATGTTCACCGCGTTGGTGGTGTCGTCGGACCCCTGGTCGATCACCTTCAGCACGTCATCGGGGCCGATGACGCTGGCGGTCACCTGGATTCCCCCGGTCCCCCAGCCGTAGGGCAGCGGCATCTCCCGCCCGCCGAAGGGCACCTGGTGCCCCGGGATGGCCACCGCCTTGAGGATGGCGCGGCGGATCATGCGCTTGGTCTGCTCGTCCAGATAGGCGAAGTTGTAGCCCTCCAGCGGCGCGCCGGCGGTCGAGCCATCCATTCCCCGCATCGTCATTCCCCCGCTTCCCGCCGCGCTTCCCAGTCCGCCCGCAGACGGCGGATCAGCTCCAGCTCCGACTGGAAGTCCACGTAGTGGGGCAGCTTGAGATGCTGCACGAATCCGGAGGCCTCCACGTTGTCGCTGTGCATGAGCACGAACTCCTCGTCCTGCGCCGGGGAATCCGCCGCCTAGTCCAGCTCGGCGGCGCGCAGGGCCCGCTCCACCAGCGCCATGGACATGGCCTTGCGCTCGTTGTGGCCGAAGGCGAGCCCGTAGCCGCGGGTGAACCGGGGAGGCTCGGTGGCGCTGCCCTTGAACTGGTTGATCATCTCGCACTCGGTCACGGTGAGG
>JAQVKR010000491.1 GCA_028694565.1 Gammaproteobacteria bacterium
ACAGGCTAGCGCGGGGGCCTGAATTGAAGGTGAAGCGGGACTGAAACGAACCTTAATCGCGGGCCTGCCGGATCTTGCCGGACCGGCCGGGCCCGATGGGGACGGCCGCGCGGGGGGCGTGCCGGGGGGATATTCGACTACGGCGCGGGCCTGGACTCGGGGTCGGGTGTGGACTCCGCCGGTTCCCTGGGGCTCTGTTCGAGGGGCTCCAGCCCGGCCAGTTCCTTGGGGGTGCTGATGCCCATCTCCGCCAGCCGGCGGGCGGCGCTCAGCACCTGCCGCTCCAGCGAGCCCACCGCGCGGTTGTAGCTCTCCACGCTGCCGCCCAGGTTCCGGCCCACGCGGGCGAGATGCTCGGTGAAGGTGGCGAGCCGCTTGTAGAACTCCTCGCCGAGGTCGCGGATGGCGTCGGCGTGGCGGATGATGGCCATCTGCCGCCAGCTGAAGGCCACCGCCCGCAGCAGGGCCACGAGGCTGGTGGGGGTGGCGAGGATCACCCGGGCGCGCAGGGCGTCCTCCAGTAGGGCGTGGTCGTCGTCCAGCGCGGCGGTGAGGAACTGGTCACCGGGGATGAACAGGATGACGAAGTCCAGGCTGTCCCGGAACTGGGCCCAGTACTGCTTGGAGGAGAGTTCGCGCACCCGCTGGCGAACGTTGCGGGCATGGCGCGCCAGCGCCTCCCGGCGGATGCCGTCGTCGGTCGCCTCCACCGCGCTCAGGTAGGCGTCCAGCGGGGTCTTCACGTCCACCACGATCTCGCGCTCGTCGGGCAGCCGGATCACCATGTCGGGGCGCAGGGCGCCGTCCTCGGTGGCGCGGTGCACCTGTTCGGTGAAGTCGCAGTGCTCCACCATGCCGGCCAGCTCCACCAGCCGGCGCAGGGTGAGCTCGCCCCAGCGCCCGCGCACCTCGGGCCGGCGCAGGGCCTGCACCAGGTTGCGGGTCTCCGCCTGCAGCGCCTGCTGGGTCTGGGCCATGCCCTCCAGGTACTGGGACAGCGCGCCCTGGGCGGTCTGGCGCGCCTGTTCCATCTCCCGCACCTGCTGCTCGGTCTTCTCCAGCGCCGTGCGGATGGGCAGCAGCATGTTGTCGATGGCCTTCTGGCGCTGGGTGAGGTCGGACTGGGCCTGCTGCTGGAACTGGCCGAGACTCTCCCGGGCCAGGCGCAGGAAATCCTCCTGGTTGCTGCGCAGCGCGTGGGCGGCCAGCACCTCGAAGGTCTCGCCGAGCCGCTCGCGGGCATCCTCCAGGGCCTCGATGCGGGCCTCGGCGTTGGCCCGCTCGGCTTCCAGCTGGCCGGCCAGGGTAGCCCGCGCGGTCTCCAGCGCACCCAGGCGCCGCTGGCAGCGGAGCTGGGTCAGGAGCATCCCGAACAGGGCGCCGAGCAGGGCGGCCCCGGCCAGTGCCAGGGCCAGCATCCGGGGATCAGAGAGCGATGGCATCCGTCTCCCGCCGGATCCATTGGAGGATGCCGGCGGGTGTCTCCACCAGTCCGTGGGCGCCCCAGGCGCCGGGATCGTCTCCCGCCCCCAGGTAGCCGAACAGGGCCACGAGGGTGCGCATCCCCGCCGCCAGCCCCGCTTCGATGTCGCGGGCCGCGTCGCCCACGTAGAGGGAGGTGGAGCAGGACCGACCGGTGAGGCGGCAGGCGTGCAGCAGCGGCTCCGGGTGGGGCTTGGAGTGGGGGGTGGTGTCGCCGCTCACCACGCAGGCCGCGCGGCGATCCAGACCCAGCGCCCGCATCAGGGGGTTGGTGAGGTAGGCGGGCTTGTTGGTGACCACCCCCCAGGCGATATCCGCCGCCTCCAGGGTCGCCAGCAGCGCCTCCATGCCGGGAAACAGCCGGGTCTCCACCGCCAGGTGCGCCTGGTAGGCGTCGAGCAGATGGCCGCGGTAGCGGGGAAAGTCCGGGTGCGCGTCGTCGATGCCGAAGCCGTGGGTGATGAGCGAGCGGGCGCCGTGGGAGACCCAGGGGCGGATGGTGGCGAAGGGCAGGGGAGCGCGGCCGGCCCATTCCAGGGTCCGGTTCAGGGCCCAGGCGAGGTCCGGCGCGGTGTCGAGCAGGGTGCCGTCGAGATCGAACAGCACCGCGCGCACCGGCTGGCGGCGTCCGGCGGCGGCCGCGGCGACGCTCATGTCTCCGCCGGGCGCCGGGCGTGCGCCAGGTAGTTCACGTCGAGTGTCCGTGACAGGCTGTAACGGCGGCTCAGGGGGTTGTAGGTCATGCCGGTCAGGTCCACCAGCTCCAGCCCCGCGGCGCGGGTCCAGGCCTCCATCTCTGAGGGGCGGATGAACTTGGCGTAGTCGTGGGTCCCCCTGGGCAGCATGCCGAGCAGGTACTCGGCGCCGACGATGGCGAGCAGGTAGGACTTGGGATTGCGGTTCAGGGTGGAGAGGAAGATGTGGCCGCCGGGTCGCACCAGCCGGGCGCAGGCGGCGATGACCGAGGCGGGATCGGGCACGTGCTCGAGCATCTCCATGCAGGTGACCACGTCGAAGGCGGCCGGCATCTCTTCGGCCAGCGCCTCGACGGTGACGCGCCGGTACTCCACCCGGATGCCGCTCTCGAGCTGGTGCATCTTCGCCACGCCGAGCGGCGCCTCGCCCATG
>JAQVKR010000492.1 GCA_028694565.1 Gammaproteobacteria bacterium
AAACGGAGCTTCTCGTCGTTGAATACCTGTACCGCCTGATCGATGACCGGATTCGTCAGGCGGGTGTCGAGGGCCGGTGTGGTCCACACCGCTCGCTGCCAGGCCTGGGCGAAGTCGCCCGCGCGGTTCATTGCAAGCTGGTTCAGACGCAGGTAGGCCTTCAGGTTCTCGTCGCTGGGCTCCAGGATCGCGCGGGCCTTGGCGACTTCGATCTCTTTCTGGAAGACCGCCAGCGCCGCGACGGGGTCGGCGGGCGCCGGTGGTGGAGCCTCAAGTATCTCGGGCTCCGGTTCCGGTTCTGGATCCTGGTACCAGAACCAGCCCTCCCCGTGGCGCTCGTAGTAGACCTGCGGATTTCCTGGGCCGGCCTGCGCATTGCTCACGGCGAGGAATCCCAACAGAACGACCCAACGCCTCATGGCAGCAACCTCTCGATACCTTGCTCGATGATCTGCTGCATCTGGTTGCCCGAAGGCCGGTCGGCGCTATCGGCGGCGGCGAAGGCGTCGGCGTAGAACTCGGTGAAATCGATGTTCGCGAAATCGATGCTGGTCAGCTCCTGCGGCGTGAAGCCACGGCACTCGGGGTTCTTCGCCGATCCCCAGCCGATGCCGAGCTGGGCGCGGCCCTGCTCCTGGATGATGCGGCCGAGCTTGGAGTTGAAACAGCAGTAGGTGTTCTTGCGCGCTAGGCAGCCGAAGAAGGATTTGTTGCTGCAATAGGAACCGACGTAGTGGCACTGCCCGGCCTCACGCTTCTGGCCGAGGATGACTTCCTGCTCGGAACACTGAGCGAGCGACAGGTCGAGACCCCAGCCGCTGTCCTTGCAGCAGTTGGAAAAGCCGAGCACGGTCTTCTTGCAGCGCAGGTCCTGGCCCTTGAAGATCTCCATGTTGTCGGTATCGAAATCGTTGGCCGCGGCCTCCAGCCCGCCCAGGTGACTCGCGGCGAGGGCGAAGTCCTGGTTGGGCTCGTAGCCGGCGTCGAAGCAGTTGCCGTCGAGACAGAAGGTCTGGCCGCCGCAGTCCATCACCGTCTGGGAGGCCGCCTCGCCCTGGGGACAGCGGTAGGTCTGCTGGTACTCGTAGCAGCTGCCGTCCGGCAGGGTATCCACGCAGGTGGAGTTGACCTGGCTGCAACCGCGATCGCGCAGTTCCTGACAATAGGGCTCCTCGCGGGTCTCGCCGGTGGCGCAGCGATAGGAGAGGTCGTAGCGCCAGCAATCGCGATAGACCTCGATGCCGTCGACGAGACGTGTCTCAGCCGGCTCCACACAGGTCTGGGATTGCTGCACGCACATCCCAGCTTGCGCCTGCTGCTCCAGTGCCCCGCAGGTGCTCTCCCAGTTCTCGGACCACTCGCAGTCGCAGTACTGGGTGGCCTTGAACTTCATCCAGCCCTCGCCGCCGCCGGCGACGATCACCCGCATGTCGATGGTGTTGAGGCCGGTGCGCAGGTAGGGCTTGATGTCGACGTTGAGCGACTTGTTCCAGCTCGTGCTCAGTTCGCAGCCGCCGTAGCTGGTGGGTCCGTACCGCACCCGCTTGAAGGAGGTGGAGCCGTCGCCCCACGGGTCGTAGAGGTCCACTTCCAGCCGGTCGCCGCCGTAGGGTCCGACATAGACCAGCGTGCCGTTGACCGCTACGCGGATCCAGTCGTCGAAGCCCGCCTGGATGAGGGTGAAGTCCTGGATCTTGCCGATGTCCTCGATGGTGAAGGTGGTGCTGCGGTCGAAGACGGCGCAATAGCCGCTCCAGTAGTTGTCGCTGATGGTGCCGATGGTCAGGTAGGGGTGGCTGTAGGTCCAGCGCATGTCGCTCTGCACCGTATCCAGGCTGATGCCGCCGGCGTCGCACTCGATGGGCCGGTTGCAGGCGAGGTTGAGGGTCTTCCGGCAGCTCAGCTCCTCCTCCATGCCCCACTCGGTGCAGACCTCTTCCGAAAAGGTCGCTGGCACGGTGGTGGTCGTGACCTGCTGGCAGCCGCTGTACTGACCGCTGAGCTGTTGTCCGAGCACGGCCTCCGGATCGGCGCTGATGGCGTCGCCGCGCTGGACGATGGGGTCGTTACGTTCGATGGTAAAGCGCGGGCGGCTCAGGGCACTGTCCTGGACGAAGCTGCCGACCTCACTGTTCGGCAGGTTCTGGCGTGCGGCGTCCTCGATGCCGAGGCCGGAGCCGTAGTACTGGGTTTCCGGGACGTTGGTGCCCTGGTAGTCGGGTACGACGGTCAGGTCGGGGTTGGCGGCTGCATCGGACACGCCGGTATTGGCCGTGTTGCCGAAATCCTTGCCGAGCTGCTGGGCCTGATCTCGGGTCAGATCCGCAGCGACCGGCGTTGCCGCGAGCGCGAGAGCGAACAGGAGCGGGATACGCATTCCGCTCATGGCCGTACCTCCACCCGCTGCCGCCACTGCTCGGCCCGGTCGCCCAGGGTCGTGCCGCCGGCTTCCCGCGCCATGACGCCCAGGGGCGCGGCGATCAGAAGATTCCGTTTCTCCCGTTCACTGAGGAACCAGTCGAAATCAACATCGGCATAATACCCGCATGCCTGCCAGCACATCACCGGCACATGGAGCATGTGCCCGAAGTTGTGGTACGGGTTCCGGA
>JAQVKR010000493.1 GCA_028694565.1 Gammaproteobacteria bacterium
ATATGACGTGGAACTGGTAGTCGCGGTAGGCCTGCGCCACCTCCCGCTGCAGGCGCCAGGCGCGGTCCACGGCCCAGCGGTCCAGGGCCAGCAGCGCCTCCGGCGGCAGGGTGTCGCGGGCCGGGTCGAAGCCCTTCAGGTTGGCCAGCAGGAAGCGGGCGGTGTTGCGCAGGCGCCGGTAGGCGTCGGACATGCGCTTGAGGATCTCGTCGGAGACGCTCATTTCGCCGGCGTAGTCGGTGGAGGCCACCCACAGCCGCAGCACGTCGGCGCCGAGGGTGTCCACCACCTTCTGGGGCGCGATCACGTTGCCGAGGGACTTGGACATCTTGCGGCCCTTGGCGTCCACGGTGAAACCGTGGGTGAGCACGCCGCGATAGGGCGCCACGCCGCGCATGGCGATGGAGGCCAGCAGGGAGGACTGGAACCAGCCGCGGTGCTGGTCGGAGCCCTCCAGGTAGAGATCGGCGGGGAAGCCGAGCTCGGGACGGCGATCGAGCACGCTGGCGTGGGTGGTGCCGGAGTCGAACCAGACATCGAGAATGTCGGTCACTTTTTCGTATTCGGCCGCCGCCTCTCCCAGCAGCTCGGCCGGATCCAGCTCGAACCAGGCGTCCACGCCCTTTTCCTCCACCCGCACGGCCACCGCCTCGATGAGCCGCGGCGTGTCGGGATGCAACTCGCCGGTCACGCGATGGACGAACAGCGCCAGGGGCACGCCCCAGTTGCGCTGGCGGGAGATGCACCAGTCGGGACGGTTGGCCACCATGCCCTCGATGCGCGCCCGGCCCCAGGCCGGGGTGAAATGGACGCTTTCGATGGCGGCGAGCGCCTGTTCGCGCAGCGCCTCCCGATCCATGCCGATGAACCACTGGGGGGTGGCGCGGAAGATGATGGGCGTCTTGTGGCGCCAGCAGTGGGGATAGCTGTGGCGGATGGCCTCCACGTGCGCCAGCGCGCCGCGGGCCTTGAGCACTTCCACCACGTGGTCGTTGGCCTTCAGCACGTGCTCGCCGGCGAACAGCTCGGTGCCGGGCAGGAAGCAGCCGTCGGGCCCCACCGGGTGGTCCACCTTGAGGCCGTACTTCTGCCCCACCACGTAGTCCTCCTGGCCATGGCCGGGGGCGGTGTGCACCGCGCCGGTGCCGGCCTCCAGGGTCACGTGGTCGCCGAGGATGATCGGCACCTCGCGATCGTAGAACGGGTGCCGGAGCTTGAGGTGCTCCAGATCGGCGCCCTTGCAGTAGGCCACCACCCGGTAGCTCTCGATGCCGTAGCGGGCCATGGCGTCCTTCACCATGGCCTCGGCCAGCACCAGCCGCTCGGCGCCCTGCCCCCCCTCGGCCTGCACCACCGCGTAGTCGAGGCCCGCGTTGAGGGCCACCGCCTCGTTGGCGGGCAGGGTCCAGGGGGTGGTGGTCCAGATGACCACCGACACCGGGCCGGCGCCTTCGTGCCCGGGCACCGTGTGGCAGCGGGCGAAGAGCGCCGCCTCGTCCAGCACCCGGAAGCGCACGTCGATGGCGGGCGAGGTCTTGTCCTCGTACTCCACCTCCGCCTCGGCCAGCGCCGAGCCGCAGTCGGTGCACCAGTGCACCGGCTTGTAGCCCTTGACCACGTGGCCGCGCTCGATGATGCGCCCCAGCGAGCGGATGATGTCCGCCTCGGTGCGGAAATCCATGGTCAGGTAGGGCGCCTTCCAGTCACCCAGGATGCCCAGGCGCACGAAATCGCGGCGCTGGCCGTCCACCTGCCCGGCGGCAAACTCGCGGCAGGCCTTGCGGAAGGTGGTGGCGTCCACCTGCTGTCCCACCTTGCCCAGGGTCTGCTCCACCTTGTGCTCGATGGGCAGGCCATGGCAGTCCCAGCCGGGCACGTAGGGCGAGTCGAGCCCCTCCAGGGTGCGGGACTTGACGATGATGTCCTTGATGACCTTGTTGACGGCGTGGCCGATGTGGATGTCGCCGTTGGCGTAGGGCGGACCGTCGTGGAGGATGAACTTCCCGCGCCCGGCGAACGCCTCGCGCTGGCGCGCGTAAAGGTCCATCGCCTCCCAGCGGGCCAGCGTCTCCGGCTCCCGCTTGGGCAGATTGCCGCGCATGGGAAAGTCGGTATGGGGGAGGTTCAGCGTCTGCTTGTAGTCGGCCACGGCACTCTCACACTGTCCAGTCATTGGGAGGGCGCTGACGCTCCGCCCCCGAATTCATTGCCCGTAACGGCCCCGGAAGAAGGCCCGCGCCTGGTCGGCGTCGCGCAGGATCTGCCCCTTCAGGGCCTCGAAGGATTCGAAACGGCGCTCCTCGCGCAGACGGTGGACGAAATCCACCTGCACGTAGCGCCCGTAGATGTCGCCGCTGAAGTCGAACAGGTGCACCTCCAGCAGGCTGCGGGTCCCGTCCACGGTGGGGCGGGAGCCCACGTTCGCCACCCCCGCCACCGGTTCCTCGTCGAGCCCGAACATCTCCACGGCGTAGACGCCAAGCACCGGGGTCTTCTGCCGGTGCAGGTGGATGTTGGCGGTGGGAAAGCCGATGGAGCGTCCGCGCTTGTCGCCATGGGCCACCCGGCCGCACATGCGGTAGGGCCGGCCCAGCAGCTTCTCCGCG
>JAQVKR010000494.1 GCA_028694565.1 Gammaproteobacteria bacterium
CCGGGCTGCTGACGGTCCTGCTGCTGGGTGGCCCCGGCCTTGCCGCCGCGGCCGACGTGCTGGTCTACAAGAGCCCCACCTGCGGCTGCTGCGGCGCCTGGGTGGAGCACATGCGCGCCAACGGCTTCAACGTGGTCACCCGCAACGTGGAGGATCTCGCGCCCCTGAAGCAGCGCCTCGGCGTGAGTCCCCAGGTGGCCAGCTGCCACACCGCGGTGGTGGACGGCTACGTGGTGGAGGGGCATGTGCCCGCCGACGTGGTGGAGAAGCTCCTCGGCGAGCGCCCCGCCGTGACCGGCATCGCGGTCCCCGGCATGCCCGTCGGCTCCCCGGGCATGGAAGTCCCCGGCCGGCCGGCCCAGCCCTACACCGTGGTCAGCTTCGACGACCAGGGCCGGGTGCGGGAATACGCCCGCCGCTGAGAGCCGCTGGTCGCAGCATGGATATTCACCACGAAGGCACGAAGGACACGAAGAAAAAGCTAAAGGCAATCTACCGCAGATTACGTTGATTTACGTTTAAATCAATATTTGGTGGCGTCACCGGGGGAGCCGGGCTGACGTGATTCGGCCGGCTTCCAGCAAGCCCGATCGGACATGCTGCGCGCCCCAGTCGCGTACGCATCCGGATGACACACAAAAAATCTGCGTAAATCAACGTGATCTGCAGTAAAAAAATCTTTTCTCCGTGTCCTTCGTGCCTTCGTGGCGAAAGCTTTTCCCCGGCCTGCAGCGATGCCTGGGGTCAGGCGGCGGGGCGGGGGAGGGTGAGTCGCGCCTCCAGGCCGCCGCCCGGGCGGTTGCGGAGGGTGAGATCGCCGCCGTGGGCGCGGGCGATGTTGCGGGCGATACCCAGGCCGAGGCCGCTGCCGCCGGTGCTGCGGCTGCGCGATCCCTCCAGGCGGTAGAAGGGATCGAAGACCCGCTCCAGCTCCGTTTCCGGGATGCCGGGGCCGCGGTCCAGCACACTGACGGACAGATCCGCGCCCGCCTCCTCCAGCACCACCTCCAGCGCGCCGCCATACTTGCGGCCGTTCTCCAGCAGGTTCCCCAGGCAGCGCTTGAGCGCCAGCGGCCGTCCCGGGTAGGGGGCGGCGGCGCTGCCGCGTACCGCCACCGTGGCGCCGGCCGCCTCGGCGTCCGCCTGCAGGGTCTCCACCAGGGCGTTGATGTCCACCGGCCGGGTCGCCTCGGCGGTGTCGGTGCCGCGCATGAACTCGAGCGTGTCGCGGACCATGGCCTCCATCTCGTCCAGGTCGCCGCGGTACTTCTCCTGCAGCGTCTCGTCGGCGAGCAGCTCGGTGCGCAGGCGCAGGCGGGTGATGGGGGTCTTGAGATCGTGGGAGACGGCGGCCAGGACCCGGGAGCGGTCGCCGATGAAGCGCACCAGCCGCTGCTGCATGCGGTTGAAGGCGCGGGCGGCCCGGGCCACCTCGGCGGGGCCGTCCTCGGGCAGCGGCTGGCGCTGCATGTCCCGCCCCAGCTCGTCGGCGGCCGTGGCCAGGGTGGTCAGCGGCCGGGTGAGCCAGCGCACCGCCAGCAGCGCCGTGAGGACGGTGGCGCCCAGCAGGATGGCGAGGCTCGCCAGCAGCTTCCACGGCCAGGCGAAGATCTCCTCGGGCAGGCGGTGATCGAAGGTCACCCAGGTGCCGTCGCCCAGCCGCACCTGGGCCAGGAAGGCGGCCCGCCCCGGCGGCGCCAGCCCCGCGGCGGTCATGTGCCGGTACATCATTCCCCCCATGCCCCGGCCGGGACCCCAGCCCGGCCGGCCGGGCTGGGGCGGCGCCAGGGCGGGCTCGCCCACGGCGACCCGCAGCGGGCGGCCCTCCAGCAGGCGGCCCAGCACCCCCGAGAGAAACACGCCGCGGCTGTCGCCGGCCTCCGCGCCCGCCGGGGGCCAGGCGATCGGCGCCAGGGTCAGGCGCAGGGGCGCGACATCCAGGGCCTGCACCGCGCGCCGCCGCTCGTCCGGGCTCATGGGGTCGAGCAGGCGGACGATGCCGGCGATGCGCTGGGCGGAGGCCAGGCCGGTGGCCTGGTAGAGCACCGTGCCACGGTCGGCGAGCAGCACCGCGGCGCTGAGCAGCTGGGCCAGCAGCAGCACGCCCGCGATGAGCAGGATCAGGCGGCCGGACAGGGAGCGGGGCAGCAGCGGGGTCATCTCAGTGCTCCGGGTGGACCTCGGCGGCGAGGATATAGCCCTCGCCGCGCACGGTCTTGATCAGCTCCGGCTCCCTGGCGTCCTCGCCCAGGCGCCGCCGCAGCCGGCTGACCTGCCCATCGATGCCGCGGTCGAAGGGGTCCCAGTCCCGGCCCTGGCAGAGGTCCAGGATCTGGTCGCGGCTGAGCACCCGCCGGGGGTGCTCGAGGAACACCGTCAGCAGCCGGTACTCGCCGCCGCTGAGCGGCACCACCACCCCCGCCTGGGAGACCAGCTGACGGCCGGTCACATCCAGGGTCCAGGCGGCGAAGCGCACCCTGCGGGTATCGGCGGGGAATCCTTCCGCCCGGGCGGCGCGCGCCCGGCGCAGGACACCCTTGATGCGCGCCAGCAGCTCGCGGGGGTTGAAGGGCTTCGGCAGGTAGTCGTCGGCCCCCATCTCCAG
>JAQVKR010000046.1 GCA_028694565.1 Gammaproteobacteria bacterium
AGGTCGCGGTTGGTGGCCGAGACGAGCCGGAAATCCACGCCCACGGAGCGACGCGACCCCAGCGGGGTGACCCGGCGCTGCTCAAGCACCCGCAGCAGCTTCACCTGCTGGTGCAGCGGCAACTCGCCGATCTCGTCGAGGAACAGCGTACCCCCCGTCGCCTGCTCGAAATAGCCGGCGTGATCGCCCACCGCGCCGGTGAAGGCGCCCCGACTGTGGCCGAAGAATTCCGATTCGAACAGGCCGTCGGGAACGGCCCCGCAGTTCACCGAAACGAACGGGCCGGCACGGCGCCGCGCATGTCCCTCATGCAATGCCCGGGCGATGGACTCCTTGCCCGTCCCGGTCTCCCCGAGCACAAGCACGTTGGCATCGCAGTCGGCATAAAGGGATACTTCGTGGAGGACTTCCCGCATCACCCGCGAGTGGGCGATGAATCCGGGAGCCACCTCCAGGCGCTTCACCGCCGCCCGCCCCGACGTGATCCGTCCAAGCAGGTCCAGGAGTTCATCGCGACCGAACTCCGGTGGCAGATGCTCACTCCCTCCACGGACACCACCAATCCGGATGATTGGCACCGGTTCACCGTCATCCCGGTGCAGCACCGGGGTTTCGGCATCACCCTCCACCACCACACAGTCCGGCAAGGGGCCGGACGGTGCGCCCACAGGCTCCCATGCCGATACGGGTATGAGATGCGCCTGCTCCGGAGCGAGCGCATCCCTCAGCCTGTTTTCAAGCTCGCCGTTACGATCAATGACCAGCAGTTCAAGCACTGTATTTCGATTTCTCAATCACAAGGTGTTTGACGTTCCGAATAACGGACACGATGGCACCGCCGGGATAGCCGGCCGGCCTGCGGTGACCCAGAGAGAGGTTAAGGCTGTTTGAGACAAGCCCCTGCAGGATGGCAAGGCCGGCCGGCCTTTGTGTTGCGCGGTGGCCGGTTCATTGGCTGCGGGGAGGAGTGGTGAAGAATCATGGTGCCATCCTTGACAGTTCTACCAGCGCTTCAAACGCCGGTTACTTCCTCTCGGCGATCGCCTCCGCCGTCGGCCAGGCACGACGGGCACGGGGGATCACGGCACTACGTAACAGGTAATCCGCTCCACCCCGGCTGCCGGCCCGTTTGTGGACACAGTGTGCGGACGGGCGGAACTGATTACCGATGTCGGGCGGGGATATTTGAACACAGGGCGGGAGAGAAATCTGACCCATTGCGGCAAGGCAGTTGCCACTTCACTGCGTAGGATATCGCCCATAAAGGCCGGGAAAGAGGAACGGACGTCCAGCCCGGACGACCAGGCCGCCCCGCTCCGGCCAATGCCGGATGGCGCGGGATGCTCAATTCGGGGACGGCGACCTGCGGCAACCGCCGGAATGGCCGGCCGTTACCCGGCCGTCTCCGGGTCCGTGACACCGCGCCGGGCACGGAAGAACCGCCGCAGCAGCTCTCCGCCGGGCTGGGCCAGCACCCCGCCGGTGACCATCACCCGGTGGTTCAGCGCCGGTGATTCCAGCACTTCGAAGACCGTGCCCGCGGCCCCGGCGCGGGGATCGGCGGCACCGAACACCAGGCGCCGGATGCGGGCATGGACCATCGCACCGGCGCACATGAGGCAGGGCTCCAGGGTCACGTAGAGAACGGCGCCGGTGAGGCGGTAGTTGCCCACCCGGACGGCGGCGTCTCGCAGCGCGACGAACTCGGCATGGGCGGTGGGATCATGGCTGCAGATGGGACGGTTCCAGCCTTCTCCGATCACCTCGCCGTCGAGCACCACCAGCGCCCCCACGGGCACCTCGCCCGCGGCTTCCGCCTCCCGCGCCAGCGCCAGCGCCCGGCGCATCCAATGCTCGTCGTCGTGCCCGGTCACTTGTGCATGATTAGACAGGATTGACAGGATTTTTCAGGATTTACAGGACTAAAGACGGTTATCCGCAGATTACGCAGATTACACAGATAGTTCCGGTAACAATAGAGAGCCATGGGGCAAGGACACAGGCAGCGCCAGTCCCGGCTGCCTGCAGACTGGCGAATGAGTTCACGCCAGCACGCCGAGGTTTACGTGCCGACTCTTCGAAGTTTAATCTGCGTAATCTGCGTAATCTGCGTAATCTGCGGTTAAAAAGCCTTTCGCCTGTTGTCCCCCACCCGGACTCCGGGCCTCATTCCCACTCGATGGTGCCCGGGGGCTTGCCGGTGACGTCGTAGACCACCCGCGAGATGCGCGGGACCTCGTTGACGATGCGCCGCGAGACGTGGTCGAGGAATTCGTAGGGGAGATGCGCCCAGCGGGCGGTCATGAAGTCGACGGTCTCCACCGCGCGCATGGCGACCACGTAGTCGTAGCGGCGCCCGTCGCCGGTCACCCCCACCGACTTCACCGGCAGGAAGACGCAGAAGGCCTGGGAGACCTGGTCGTAGAGTTCGTGGCGGCGCAGCTCCTCGATGAAGATGTGATCCGCCAGCCGCAGGGTGTCGGCGTACGCCTTCTCCACCTCGCCGAGGATCCGCACCCCCAGCCCCGGGCCCGGAAACGGGTGGCGGTAGACCATGTCGTAGGGCAGGCCGAGCTCCACGCCGATCTTGCGCACCTCGTCCTTGAACAGCTCGCGCAGCGGCTCCACCAGCCCGAGCTTCATGTGCTCGGGCAGGCCGCCCACGTTGTGGTGGGACTTGATCACCTTGGCCTTGCCGGTCTTGGCGCCGGCCGACTCGATGACGTCGGGGTAGATGGTCCCCTGGGCCAGCCACTTCACGTTGGCGAGCTTTTCGCTCTCGGCCTCGAACACCTCGATGAAGGTGTTGCCGATGATCTTGCGCTTCCGCTCCGGGTCGTCGACCCCGGCCAGCCTGCCCAGGAACAGCTCCTCGGCGTCGACCCGGATCACCTTCACGCCCATGTGCTCGGCGAAGGTGGCCATCACCTGGTCGCCCTCCTGGTGG
This sequence comes from Gammaproteobacteria bacterium, assembly GCA_028694565.1. Lineage (GTDB taxonomy): Bacteria > Pseudomonadota > Gammaproteobacteria > DSM-26407 > DSM-26407 > Thioalbus. The sequence goes on from JAQVKR010000046.1 coordinate 2,948, forward strand.
CGCAGCAGGCCGTTGTCCACGAACACGCAGGTCAGCTGGTCGCCGATGGCCCGGTGCAGCAGCGCCGCCACCACCGAGGAGTCCACCCCGCCGGAGAGTCCCAGCAGCACCTCGTCGCCGCCCACCTGCGCGCGCACCGAGGCGATGGTGTCCTCGATGATGTTGTCCGGCGTCCACAGGGCCTCGCAGCCGCAGATGTCGTGGACAAAGCGGGAGAGAATCCGCGCCCCCTGGCGGGTGTGGGTCACCTCGGGGTGGAACTGCACCCCGTAGTAGCCGCGATCGTCGTCGGCCATGCCGGCCAGCGGCGCATTGTCGGTCTCGGCGATCACCCGGAAGCCGGGCGGCATCTCGATGACCCGGTCGCCGTGGCTCATCCACACGTCCAGCAGGCCGTAGCCCTCGGGCGTGGTGTGGTCCTCGATATCCTTCAGCAGCCGCGAGTGGCCGCGGGCGCGCACCCGGGCGTAGCCGTACTCGTGGTGGCTGGAAGTCTCCACCCGCCCGCCCAGCTGGTGGGCCATGGTCTGCATGCCGTAGCAGATGCCGAGCACCGGCACGCCCAGCCCGAACACCGTCTCCGGCGCCCGCGGGGTCTCCTCGGCGGTGACCGACTCCGGCCCGCCGGAGAGGATCACGCCCCGGGGAGCGAACTCGCGGATGGCCGCGTCGTCCATGTCCCAGGGATGGATCTCGCAGTAGACCCCCGCCTCGCGCACCCGCCGGGCAATCAGCTGGGTGTACTGGGAGCCGAAGTCGAGGATCAGGATCCGGTGCTGGTGGATGTCGGTGCTCATGCGCGGGTTCCGGGTCGGGTCAGTCGATACGGTAATTGGGCGCTTCCTTGGTGATGGTCACGTCATGGACGTGGCTCTCACGGACCCCGGCGTTGGTGATGCGCACGAAGCCGGGCTTGGTGCGCATCTCGGCGATGTTGTTGCAGCCGGTGTAGCCCATGCTGGCGCGTAGCCCGCCGGTAAGCTGGTGGACGATGGCCAGCACCGTGCCCTTGTAGGGCACCCGGCCCTCGATGCCCTCGGGCACCAGCTTCTCGATGCCCGCGGAGGCATCCTGGAAGTAGCGGTCGCTGGAGCCCTTGGTCTGGGCCATCGCCCCCAGGGAGCCCATGCCGCGGTAGGACTTGTAGGAGCGCCCCTGGAACAGCTCCACCTCGCCCGGCGCCTCGTCGGTGCCGGCGAACAGGCCGCCGAGCATCACCGAATAGCCGCCCGCGGCGATGGCCTTGGCGAAATCGCCGGAGTAGCGGATGCCGCCGTCGGCGATGAGCGGCACACCCGTGCCCTCGAGCGCCTCGGCCACGTTGGCCACGGCGGAGATCTGGGGCACGCCCACGCCGGCCACCACGCGGGTGGTGCAGATGGAGCCGGGGCCGATGCCCACCTTCACCGCGTCGGCGCCGGCGGCCACCAGATCGCGGGCCGCCTCGCCGGTGGCGATGTTGCCGCCGATGACCTGCAGGTCGGGGAACTGCTGCTTGATCCAGGCCACGCGGTTCAGCACGCCCTGGGAATGGCCATGGGCGGTGTCCACCACCAGCACGTCGACGCCGGCCTCCACCAGCGCCCGCACCCGATCCTCGGTGTCGCCGCCGGTGCCCACCGCCGCGCCGACGCGGAGGCTGCCCTGCTCGTCCTTGCAGGCGTTGGGCTTGTCGGTGGCCTTCTGGATGTCCTTGACGGTAATCATGCCGCGCAGCTGGAAGTCGCCGTTGATCACCAGCACCTTCTCGATGCGGTGCCGGTGCAGCAGCGCCATCACCTCCTCGCGGCTGGCGCCCTCGCGCACCGTGATCAGGCGCTCCTTCGGGGTCATGATGGTGGAGACCGGGGCGTCCAGCCGGTTCTCGAAGCGCAGATCGCGGTGGGTGACGATACCCACCAGGTCTTCGCCGTCCACCACCGGCACGCCGGATATCTGGTAGGAGCGGGTCAGCTCCAGCACCTCGCGGATGCTGGTGTCGGGCGGCACGGTGATGGGGTCGATGATCACCCCGCTTTCATACTTCTTGACCAGCCGCACCTGGCGTGCCTGCTCGTCGATGGTCATGTTCTTGTGGATGATGCCGATACCGCCCTCCTGGGCCATGGCGATGGCCATGCGATGCTCGGTCACCGTGTCCATCGCGGCGGAGATGAGCGGCAGGTTCAGGCGGATACCGCGGGTCAGCTGCGTGGACAGGTCCACTTCCTTGGGCAGCACCGTGGAGTGGGCCGGCGCCAGCAGTACGTCATCGAAGGTAAGTGCTTCCTGGAGAATGCGCATGGAGGGATACCGTCTGGAGGGTGAAAAAATCAAGCTGTGAATTATAAGGCTTGCCGATGAACCGGTAAACCGCCGGACGCATCCCGGCGGCCGCCGTCGGTTGACATACCCGCGGGGACTCGTTAAATACGAAAGCATCTGCCAAGATGCAGACATGGCGCGGACAACGCGCCGAATTGCCGGCCTTGCCTCCCACCAGCAGCCGCCGGCCCAAAAAAACACATAACAACAACAAAACGCCCGACACCAGATAGGAGGAGTCATGCAGATCAAAGCCCTGTTCGGGAGCTTGCTCCTGGGCATCACGCTCGTGAGCGGCTGCAGTTCCGCCGGCGGCAAGGCGCAGACCGCAGCCCCGGCCGCGAAGCCCGATGCCAGCTATACCCAGACCGACTTCGACCAGGCCCTGGCCGCCGCCGAGGAAGCCCGCGCCAAGGCCGACTCCGTGGGTGGGGAGTGGCGCGATACCCGCCTGATGCTCAAGGAGGCCCAGGAACTCGCGGCCAAGGGCGAGTTCGCCCAGGCCACCAGGCTGGCCGGCACCGCCCGCATGCAGTCCGAGCTCGGCTACCAGCAGGCCATGTCCCAGGCCGCCGCGAGGCCGCGCTTCGGACCCGCCGGCAGCGAAACCATGGCCCTGAAGAGCGAATTCGACCGCGCCATGGCCGCCGCCCGGGCAGGCCAGAAGAAGGCCCGGTCGGTGGACAGCGAATGGCGCGACACCGGCGCCATGATGAAGGAGGCCGAGCAGCTGGCGGGCGAGGGCAAGTACGCGGAGGCCATCGCCCTGGCCAAGCAGGCCGCCCAGCAGAGCGCCATGGCCTACTACCAGGGCAGCTCGCAGCGGAACGCCGGCCTCCGGTTCTGAGCCCGGCAACAGCTCGCGACCGACCGACGGCCCGGAATCTCCGGGCCGTCTCCTTTCCGGGCCACCGCTCCGCGGCCGGGTGAAGGCGCGACCCGCTCCCGGTCCGGGCCGACCAGCCGATCGCGGCGACCCCGGGTGCGCGGCCGCTCACGCTCCGGTAGACTCACACGCCATGCCCCCCGCCGAATCCAGCCCGCCCGAGCGCATCGTCTACAGCGTCAGCCGACTCCTGCAGGCGGTCAGGCAGCGCCTCGAGACCGGCTTTCCGCTCCTGTGGCTCGAGGGCGAAATCTCCAACTTCGCCCGCCCCGCCTCCGGTCACTTCTACTTCACCCTCAAGGACGAAGCGGCGCAGGTGCGCTGCGCCATGTTCCGCAACCGCAACCAGCTGCTGCGGTTCCAGCCCCGCAACGGACTGCACATCCTGGTCCGGGCGCGGGTCAGCCTCTACGAGGCCCGGGGCGAATTCCAGCTCATCATCGAGCACCTGGAGGAGGCCGGCACCGGCGCCCTGCGCCAAGCCTTCGAGGCGCTCAAGGCCAGGCTGGCCGGCGAGGGGCTGTTCGACGCGGCCCACAGGCGCCCGCTGCCGGCGCTGCCCCGGCGGCTCGGGGTCATCACCTCGCCCACCGGCGCGGCGGTCCGCGACATCCTGAGCGTGCTGGCCCGCCGCTTCCCCGCCCTGCCGGTGCTCATCTACCCGGTCCCGGTGCAGGGCGAGGCGGCGGCCGCCGCCATCGTGGAGACGCTGCGCCTGGCCGGCGAGCGGCAGGAGTGCGATGTACTCATCCTGGCCCGGGGCGGCGGGTCCCTGGAGGATCTGCAACCCTTCAACGAGGAGCGCGTCGCCCGGGCAATCCGCGCCTGCCCGATCCCCGTGGTCTCCGGCGTGGGACACGAGGTCGATGTGACCATAGCCGACTTCGCCGCCGACCGGCGGGCGCCGACCCCCTCGGCCGCCGCCGAGCTGGTGGCTCCCGACCGGGCCGAGTGGCTGACCCGCCTGGCGGCGACGGAACGGCGCCTGGGCCGGCTCGCCCACGCCGTCCTGACCCGGCGCCGGGAGCGGGTGGAGTGGCTGCGCCTGCGGCTGCAGCACCCGGGACAGCGGCTCATCGCCCTGGCGCAGCGGCTGGACGAGCTGGAACAGAGGATGGGCCGCGCCCAGGGCCACATCCTCCAGCGCCGGGCCGCCCGCCTGGCCGAGCTCTCCGCCCACCTGCGCCGGCACGCCCCCCTGCACCGCCTGCACCAGCTCCGGCAGCAGCACGGCGGCCTCGCCCTGCGCCTGGAACACGCCCTCGCCAACGGCCTCGCCCGGCGTCGGGAGCAGCTCGCCGGCCTCGCCCGCGGCCTGCACGCCGTCAGCCCGCTGGCCACCCTGGAGCGCGGCTACGCCATCGCCACCCACGCCGGGACGGGAGCGGTCCTCCGCGACGCCCGCCAGGCGCCGCCGGGCACCATCGTGGAAACCCGCCTGGCCCATGGCCGGCTGCGGAGCCGGGTGGAGATGTCGCTGGGAGAGGAGAACGACGAAAAAGACGAATAGACAGGATTTACGGGATTTACGGGATAAAAAAAGAAAATACTTGTTTGTCCGCAGATTACGCCGATTACGCAGATTGGTTTAAAAACAGAGCCGCCACGAAGTGAGTGCCTCCGCCTCAGTCAACCTCGCGGGGAGAGTGTCTGCACAGGCTGCTCCAATACCCGGGCCCCCTTAATACCTAATACATAAAACCTAATACCTCATACAAACATCCCGTCAATCCTGTAAATCCTGTCTATTGAAACCGAACTATTGCAGCGCCTTGGGCAGCGGGAAGACGACGCTTTCGCGGCGGCCTGGGTCTTCCTCCACCGTCCCGGCGCCCCACTCGCGGAGACGGCCGATGACCCCCTCCACCAGCACCTCGGGGGCCGAGGCGCCGGCGGTGACGCCCACCGCCTCGCACCCCTCCAGCCACTCGCGGCGTATCTCCCCCGCGTCGTCCACCAGGTAGGCGGGCGTGCCCCGGTTCTCGGCCAGCTCCCGCAGGCGGTTGGAGTTGGAGCTGTTGGGCGAGCCCACCACCAGGATGACGTCGCAGCGTCCGGCCAGCTCCTTCACCGCGTCCTGGCGGTTCTGGGTGGCGTAGCAGATGTCGTCGTTCTTCGGGCCCCGGATGCGGGGGAAGCGGGCGCGCAGGGCGTCGATGACCCGGGCGGCGTCATCCATCGACAGCGTGGTCTGGGTGACGAATGCCAGGTCGTCCGGATTGCGCACCTCCAGCCGCTCCACGTCCCCGGGCGTCTCCACCAGGTACATGCCGCCGGGGCGATCGTACTGCCCCAGGGTGCCCTCCACCTCCGGGTGACCGGCATGGCCGATGAGCACGCACTCCCGGCCGGCCACGGCGTGGCGCGCCACCTCCAGATGCACCTTGGTCACCAGTGGACAGGTGGCATCGAAAACCCGCAGCCCCCGCGCCTTAGCCTCCTCCTGCACCGTCTGGGGCACGCCGTGGGCGCTGAAGATGACGATGGCGTCCCCCGGCACCTCCTCGAGCTCGTCCACGAACACCGCCCCGCGGCTGCGCAGGCCGTCCACCACGAAGCGGTTGTGCACCACCTCGTGGCGCACATAGATGGGCGGCCCGAACACCTCCAGGGCCCGTTCGACAATGGCGATGGCCCGGTCGACACCGGCGCAGAAGCCGCGGGGATTGGCGAGGATGACTTTCATGGAGGGATTCAGTGTTCGCTGATGGGGATTGCGGGATTGCCCGCCACGCGCCTCGGCCAGGGCGACGTTTGCCTGTTCTCCGATCCCGAATGATACCCGACCGTTAGGCCAAGGGGCAGTCTCCCGGGCAGCGCCTCACTCCGGGCACGTCAGCTCCAGCACTTCCACCTCGAAGCGGAGCTGGTGTCCCGCCAGGGGGTGGCTGAAGTCCACCACGACCTGCTCCCCCTCCACCGACCGCACCACGCCGGCCAGTTCCTCGCCGGAGGGGGTGGTGAAGCCGACCACGAGGCCGGGCTCGAGGTCCATCTCCGCGGGAAACTCGGACCGCGCCAGGGTATGCAGGTTGTCCGGATCGGGATAGCCGTAGCCCTCGCCCGGGCCAATCTCGAACTCCCGGGTCTCCCCCGTCCGCAGCCCCCCGAGGGTGCGCTCGATCCCCTCCAGCAGGGTTCCATCACCCACGGTGAACTCCAGCGGCTCGCCGCCGAAGCTGCTCTCCACCAGCGTTCCGTCCTCCAGGTGGATGGCGAAGTGCATCACCACCCGGCACCCGGAACGGATACCTTCGCCCGTCTCGGTCATCTCAACTCCCGATTTTGAAGTAGACAGGATTTACAAGATTTGCAGGATTCAAACCCGTTCCGTTTCTTGGTCGACGACGCAGACATGCCACTCTGAGCGACAATTCCCGCCAGACTGAGCGACAGCATAGTGGGTTGTGGCCAGACGGAAAGCCCTTTCCCAGGACTCGGTTCGACCGCAAGCCCGACACCCAATCCTGTCAATCCTGTCCATTCGTCTTTTCATCCGCCGTCCGGCGGCCGCCGAAGAGGCCCTCCCACACCAGCAGAGCGGCACCCACGGTGATGGCGCTGTCGGCGATGTTGAAGGCCGGCCAGTGCCAATCGGCCACGTAGATGTCGATGAAATCCACCACGTAGCCGTAGACGAGGCGATCCCAGAGGTTGCCGATGGCGCCGCCGATGACCAGCGCCAGGCCCGCGGCGCTGAGCACCTCGGCGCGGGTCAGCCGCCGCAGCCAGAGGGTCAGCGCGACGCTCAGCACCAGGGCCAGCAGGCTCAGCCCCCAGCGCTGCCAGCCGCCGGCATTGCTGAGAAAGCTGAAGGCGGCCCCGGTGTTGAACATCAGGGTGAGGTTGAAGCCCGGCACCAGCGGCACCGCCTCGTAGGGCGCCAGGCGCTCGAGGGCGAGCCACTTGGTCGCCTGATCCAGGGCGACGAGCAGGGTCGAGAGCCAGAGCCAGCGCAGCACCTTGGCGCCTCAGGCGAAGCGGCGCTGTTCGCCGGCGCCGGCCACGTTCTCCACGCAGCGGCCGCACAGCTCCGGGTGGTCCGCGTCCGCCCCCACGTCGGCGCGGCGGTGCCAGCAGCGCACGCACTTCTCGTGTCCGCTGCGCCGGGCGAGAATCCAGAGCCCATCCAGCTCGTCCGCGTCCACCGCCTCACCGGTGCGCTCCGCCGCCGGCAGCACCCGGGCCTCCGAGGTGATCAGCACGAAGCGCAGCTCCTCGCCCAGCGCCTCCAGCTCACCGGCCAGTTCTGCATCGGCATACAGCGCCACCTCGGCGTCCAGCCCGGAGCCGATGGCACCCTCGTTGCGCAGCCGCTCCAGCTCCTTGTTCACCGCGTCGCGGATCCCTTCCATCCGCGCCCAGAAATCGCGGCCCAGCACGGTCTCCTCCGCCAGCGGATAGAGCCCTTCGTACCAGGTGGCCAGGAACACCGACTCCTCGCGCCCGCCGGGGATGTGCTGCCAGATCTCCTCGGCGGTGAAGCTGAGGATCGGCGCCAGCCAGCGCACCAGCGCCTCGATGATGTGGTACATGGCCGTCTGCGCCGAGCGCCGGGCGCGGCTGTCGGCCTGGGTGGTGTACTGGCGGTCCTTGATGATGTCGGGATAGAAGGCGCCCAGGTCCACCGCGCAGAAGTTGTGCACCTTCTGGTAGATGACGTGGAACTGGTAGTCGCGGTAGGCCTGCTCCACTTCCTGCTGCAGGCGCCAGGCGCGGTCCACGGCCCAGCGGTCCAGGGCCAGCAGCGCCTCCGGCGGCAGGGTGTCGCGGGCCGGCTCGAAGCCCTTCAGGTTGGCCAGCAGGAAGCGGGCGGTGTTGCGCAGGCGCCGGTAGGCGTCGGACATGCGCTTGAGGATCTCGTCGGAGACGCTCATCTCGCCGGCGTAGTCGGTGGAGGCCACCCACAGCCGCAGCAC
>JAQVKR010000495.1 GCA_028694565.1 Gammaproteobacteria bacterium
TTCATGGATCCCGCGGCCGGCGGGAAGCGGCTGGCGGAGTCTGCCCGCCGCTATCCCCTGCGCGCCTTCGTGGGCACCCCCGCGGCCTGTCTGCTGCGGCTCGCCACCCGGGCGCTGCGGGAGATTCCCGCCGCCTTCGTCGCCGGCCCCTGCTTCCCCGGGGCGCGCTCCCTGCGCGCGGCGCGGCGCCTGCCGCCCCATGGGGAGACCCACCCCTGCGCGGACGACTCCCCGGCCATGGTCGCCTTCACCAGCGGCAGCACCGGCCGGCCCAAGGGGATGCTGCGCACCCACGGGCTGCTGCGGGCCACCCACGCGGTGCTCTCCGCCCACGTGCGCCCCGGGCGTGGCGAGGTCGTGCTGGCGACGCTGCCGGTGTTCACCCTGAGCAACCTCGCCGGCGGGGCGACGAGCCTGATCCCGGACGTGGATCTGCGCCGCCCGGGGGCGGCCGATCCCGGGCGCCTGGCCGGGCAACTGGAACGCTGGCAGGCGCGCAGCGCCGTCGCCTCGCCGGCCCTGCTGGAGCGGGTCGCAGATTACTGCCTCCGGCACGGCCGCCGCCTCGACGGCCTGCGGGAGATCTTCGTCGGCGGCGCGCCGGTCTTCCCGGGGCTGCTGGAGAAGCTGCGCCGGGCCATGCCCCGGACCGGGGTCCGGGTGCTCTACGGCTCCACCGAGGCCGAGCCCATCGCCCTGGTCCCGGACGCGGAGGTGGGGGAGGCGGAGATGGCGCAGATGGTGCGGGGAGGGGGGCTGCTGGTGGGGCGGCCGATCCCGGAGATCGAGCTGCGGATCCTGCGCGACACCGGGGCCGGATCGCCGCCGGGGGAGCCGGAGGAGGCGGCGCCCGGGCAGCCGGGCGAGATCGTGGTGGCGGGGCCCCACGTGGCGCCGGGCTATCTCGGCGGCGAGGGCGACGGGGAGACCAAGCTCGCCATGGCGGGGCGCACGTGGCACCGCACCGGCGACGCCGGCCGGATCGACGGGCAGGGCCGGCTGTGGCTGCTGGGCCGCTGCTCCGCGCGCATCGAGGACAGCCGCGGTATCCTCTACCCCTACGCCGTGGAGGCGGGGCTGTCGCGCCATCCCGGCATCGCCCGCAGCGCCTTCCTCTCCCACGGCGGCGAGCGGCTGCTGGTGCTGGAGCCGCGCCGGGGGGCGGCGGTGGCTGTGCCCGATCTCCTCGGGCCGCTCGCCTGGGCCGGGGTGGAGGCCGTCGTGCTGGTGCGGCGCCTCCCGGTCGATGCGCGGCACAACGCGAAGGTGGACTATCCGGCGCTGCGCCGGGCCCTGGACCGGGGCGCATGGCTGCGCCGCGTCGAGGTCCGCGGCGGACGGGCAGTGCGACCATGACCACAGGGAGAAAGGTGCGATGACCCGCTACCACAAGTTTCTGCTGCTGTTCTTCGCCGCGGTCTGGACCTGGGCCGCCATCGGTCCGAAGTATCCCCACGACTGGCTGCTGGAGAACTACCTGGTCTTCATCTTCGTGCCTTTCATCCTGCTGGTGAGCCGCTATTTCCGCCTGTCCGATCTCTCCTACACCCTGATCACCCTGTTCATGGCGCTGCACGTGGTCGGCTCCCACTACACCTACGCCGAGGTGCCCTTCGGCTATGAGCTGCAGCAGTGGCTGGGGGCGGGCCGCAACATGTACGACCGGCTGGTCCACTTCTCCTTCGGCCTGCTGCTGGCCTACCCCCTGCGCGAGATGTTCCTGCGCATTGCCAGGACGCAGGGGGTGTGGGGCCTCTGGCTGCCCATCGAGCTGGTGCTGGCCTTCTCGGCCGGCTACGAGATCATCGAGTGGCTGGTGGCCGCCCGGGTGGACCCGGAGGCCGGCCTGGCGTTCCTGGGCACCCAGGGCGACATCTGGGATGCCCAGAAGGACATGCTGCTGGCGGGGGCGGGCGCTGTCCTGGCGATGGGTATCGTGGCCCTGGTGCACTGGCGCTACGATCCCGGCTTCGCCGGCGAGCTCCGGGAGAGTCTCTCCATCAGGAAGGGCGAGGCGCCGCTGGGCGAGGTGAAGCTGCGCGATTTGCTCGGGCGGCGGCGCGGGCCCTGAGCGACGGCCTCCTACCGGCGCGTGTGCTGCCCGCCGACGAACAGGTCGTCGTTGACGGTCAGCACGTCCCGCAGCCAGCGCGAGGATCGCTCGCAGGCGGGCGTGAAGGGCGGCTCCTTGCAGACCTCCACCCGGCCGTCGTCGAGCAGGTCGAAGTGCAGCCCCGGCAGGGGGCGCACCCGCATGCCCGCCGGCGCGCGGGTGTAGTCCATGATGGTCGGCTCGTGGTGGCCGAGCAGCCCGAGCAGCAGCGCCGGCACCTCGTAGATGGGCAGGTCGCCGGTCGGCACCGGTCCGCGCGGGCCGTCGATGATGATCATCGGCGTGCTGGCGTAGAACCGGAACATCTCCGCGGTGAAGTCGCTGCGCTTCGACGCGAGCACGCCCTAGTCCACGTAGCCGGAGAAGTTCTCGCCCATGTAGGGCAGGTGATCGCCGAACACCACGATGATGCCCTCCGGATCGCGCTTCCGCAGCGCGTCGAGGAACTCCATCAGCTCGCGGGACTTGTAGTGGACCGTG
>JAQVKR010000047.1 GCA_028694565.1 Gammaproteobacteria bacterium
CCCGCCGGTTTCGCCGTCGGTGATGGCGGCCAACTTCCTCGATGACCTGATCGCCTTCTTCGGCTCGATGGCCACGTCCGGGCCCGGGGAGTCCTGCCGCTTCCACGCCATTGCGGCACGGCGGCCGGGCGCGGCGGCCTATCACGATCTGGCCGGGCTGTTCGGCTTCGAGAGCCCGGTGGAGACCTTTCCCTACCGCTGCCGCCTCAAGGGCGCGCACGACAACGCGGCCTGCCTGCGGGACCTCTGCGGGCGGTTGAACGCCTTCTTCTTTGGGGAGCATCTGACGCGCAGGACGTTCTTCGACTACGGCAGCGGCATCGCGGCGCTCGCACCCGCGCGGACCATCTACCCCGGGAACTACGTGGTCAACTACGCGGGGCTCAAGTACATCATCCCCTTCGGCGAGCTGCGCCTGCGCATGTCCGGCCCCACCGCCGGGCGCCTCATCGCCGCGGAGATCGGCCATCGCTTCGCCTCCCTCAACCTGCCCCACCTGCACCGGCGCACCTCCGGCGGTGGGCTGCAGGACGACTTCCGCCCCGGCGTCGAGCTGGGGCAGGCGGGCGAACAGCAGATTGTCGATCTCTCCGACGAGTTCGAACGCCAGTTCTTCGGGGACCTGATGCTCTTCACGGCCGAGGCGCTGGTGAAGGAGGCGGATGTGCGGCGGCCCTTTCCCGAGGCGGTGGTGCGCGAGGTCATCGGGCGGAAAGAGGCGGAGCTGCTCGCCCTCTACGGGGAGAAGCACCGAGCCGTGGCGCAGAAGCTGGAGCAACTCCAGGCGCTGGCCCTCGGCGAGGACCACTGGTGGCGGGGGCGGGCGACGCTGGAGCAGGCCATGGGCCAGGTCCAGGCCTTCATCGCCAACATCCGCAGCAACTTCGGCGGGCAGTCGCCCGCATGGCGGCGGATCCGGTCCGGGGCGCACCGCGCGCGGCGCCGGGAGCAGATTGTCGATGCGCTCACCCGCTACCGCTCGGAGCGCGATGCCTGGGACAGCCTCTTTCCCTAGCTCAGGAAGGCGCAACCTCGTCCAGGGTGCGGGAATCCGCGGCGAACTCGACAACCCGCTGCCGGCAACGCAGGTAGGTGGCCTGCGCCTGATCCAGCAGTTGTCGGGGAATGCGGATGTGGCGATAGTCCGCCCTCCCGCGGGCGATCTCTCCCCGGTGTATGAACTCGGACGAATCACCCCGGCGCGCCTTGCCGGTCTGGCTGAACACCTGATAGTGCTCGCTCAAGGGTTCCTCCAGCTCAAGCCAGTCCGACAGGGCGGATAGCAGCGCCCGCGGCCGGGCGCGAAACAGCTCGGCGTCGAAATAGAAATACGCACCGGTTCTGGCACGGCAGAAACCGGCCAGCCACTCGAGTCTTTCCATGTAGTAGCGGGTTGCCGCCTCGGGGGAGGCGTAGGCCTCGCCCCCCCCCTTGCTCCCGAACAGGTCCACGATGCTCCTCAGGGTGGGCTCCGGCGGGCGTATCCCCACCAGGATCTTCAGCCGTGCCGGACCGAGCCGCTCCGGCAGCAACCGGTAGGCATTGTGCAACAGCTTGTCGAATAGGTACCGGCTGCCGTCCTTGAGGTCCTCGTGCTTCCGGTACTCGGCGAGTTGGCGGTCGAGGGCCCCGGCATCCTCGTAGCCGAGGTGCATCTCGAAATAGCCGTTGATGGCCGGATTGGAGCCGAGAACATGCCCTGCCAGGCTGGTATAGGCGCGCATGTGGCTCAATAGGAAGATCCTGGAGTAAGGGTCGGACATCGGTCGGAACCGGCAGGTACGGGAGAGTCTGCGGGGCGGTACGCCGTGACTGTACCATGTAGTCCGCGCTCGCCCCAGCGCCCACTTCATAACCCACGGCGCCCCACGGGAACCGGGAAGCAAGGGTGAATGGACCACCCGGCAGCCCACGATGGGCACATGGCGCCCCATGGCAAGGAGACGCCGCGCCCGTCCACGGCGCGCTGGACGCGCCACCCGGCCCGCTGCCGGAAGACGGATGAAAAAGGCGGGCCCGCGGGCCCGCCTTTTCACCAGCCCCTCCGCCGGTATAGACGGTCTTACATGGCGGCCTCGCGGGCCTCGGCGATCCAGCCGTCGAAGGTCTCCTGGTGGGCCTTGATCCACTCCTTCGCGTGACGCTCGATATCCTTCTCGCTGTCCTCGCCGTCGCGCATCATCAGGTTCTCCGCGCTGATGTCGTTGCTGCTGATCTCCATGATCGCGAACAGCTTGGCCGCGGCGGGATTCTCCTCCGCGAATTCGCGGTTGGCCACGATGCGCTGGCTGTTGGCCTGGAAGCCGGTGTTGCTGCCGTCGGGCATGGCGGTGTCCACATCCTTGCGATCGCCCGGCAGGGACGAGAAGGGGACGTTCAGCCACACCACGTCCTCGCCCGGCACCAGCACGCCGCTCACCCAGTAGGGGGTCCAGGTGTAGTAGAGAATCGGATCGCCCTTCTTGTAGCGGGTGATGGTGTCGGCGATGATGGCGGAATAGGAGCCCTGGTTGTGGGTGACCGTGTCCCGCAGCCCGAAGGCGTCGAGCTGGTGCTCGATCACCTGCTCGCAGCCCCAGCCCGGGGTGCAGCCGGCGAGATCCGCGGTGCCGTCGCCGTTGGCGTCGAAGAGCTTCGCTATCTCCGGATCCTTCAGCTGGCCCAGGTTGGTGATGCCGTACCGGTCGGCGGTCTTCTTGTCGATGAGGTAGCCCTGCATGGCGCCGGGCGAGAAGATCCCCTCCCGGTAGAGCTTCTCATCGCCGCCGGCGCGCTCGTAGAAGTCGCTGTGCAGCGGATCCCAGTGATCGGCCATGAAGGTGGCGTCGCCGTTGGCCAGCGCCACGTGGCCCGCGGCGTATTCGATCTCCATGATGTCGCGCACCTTGTAGCCGAGCTCCTCCAGCGCCTTCATGACGATGAGCGTCTGGAAGGTCTCCTCGGCGATGCTGCTCTTGAGCGGCTGCACGGTGACGCCCTTGCCGGGCATCTCCGCGGCGGCTCCGGTGCCGGAGAGGCTCAGCGCCGTGACCAGGCCGAGCGCCATCAGTCCCTGCTTGCCGATGTTTTTCTTCTTCATGCGCATTCTCCTCTGTGTCGGATGGAAAGGGTCAGTGGGCGTCCTTGCTGACGCCCACGCCCGGTTCGCGGCGGCCGCTCAGCGCGCGCCAGGCGCCGAGCACGAGCGCGGCCGGGCCGTATTCGTACCAGGCCATTCCGGCCCGCTCCTTGTTGGGGGTGCCCAGGGCCTGGGTGATGCGGTCGATCACGATGGCCAGCAGCACCAGGCCCACGCCGCCCACGGTGGCGAGCCCCATGTCCAGGCGGCCGATGCCGCGCAGCACCATCTGGCCCAGGCCGCCCACGGCGATCATGGAGGCGATCACCACCATGGACAGCGCGAGCATCAGGGTCTGGTTGACGCCGGCCATGATGGTGCGTATGGCCAGGGGGAGCTGGACCTTGTAGAGCAGTTGCCGGGGCGTGGCGCCGAAGGCGGTCGCGGCCTCGATGACGTCCGCCGGCACCTGGCGGATGCCGAGGTTGGTCAGGCGGATGAGCGGCGGCAGGGCGAAGATGATGGTCACCACCACGCCCGGCACGTTGCCGATGCCGAACAGCATCACGATGGGCACCAGGTAGACGAAGGCCGGCAGGGTCTGCATGGCGTCCAGGACGGGACGGATGATCGCCTCCAGCCGATCGCTGCGGGCCGTGGCGATGCCCGCGGGGATGCCGATGAGAATGCAGAAGAACACGGAGGTGAACACCAGGGCCAGGGTGGTCATGGCCTCGCTCCAGGCGCCGATCAGCCCGACGAAGAACAGCGAGACGATCGTCCCGATGCCCACCCGGCGCCCCGCCACCTGCCAGCCGATGAGGCCGATGATGAGGATGCCGACGATCGGGGGCAGCCACTGCAGGGCGCCCTCGACGCCGCCGAGCACCTGGTCCACGGGCCAGCGGATCGCCTGGAAGATGGCGCGGAAATTGTCCACCAGCCAGTCGAGGCCGCTCTCGACCCAGTCGCCCAGCGGCAGGGTATAGGTTTCGAAGGGATCCAGCAGTGAGAATTCGCTCATGGTTCAATCACTCGTCTGTGGCGCGATCCGGCGGCGGGCATCCGGCCCTTCGGGTTTCGCGGTCGCGCGGCATGCGCCTTCCGTGGCTCCGCGGGGCGTGCGCGCACCGGCCAAAGCCGGGCTCAGGCCGCCTTGTCCAGTGTTTCGAGCAGTACGGTCTTGGAGATGGCGCCGAGATAGCGGCCCTTGTCGTCCACCACGGGCACGGGACAGGGGCTCTGGGCCACGATGCTCATCACCTCGTTGAGCAGCGTGTCGCTGGGAAGGGCACCCACATCCGCGAGCAGCGCCTGGCTGAAGGCGGGGTTGTCGCCGCCGAGGGTCTCGCGCAGAGAATCCACCGAGACCACGCCCTGGAAGTGGCGTCCCTTGTCGATGACGTAGCCGAATTCCCGATCGTAGTCGTCCAGCCGCTTCAGCGCGGCGCGCACGCCGGTGTCGGCCCGGTCGATGACGGTGATCTGCTCGCGCCGGCAGATGTGCCCGGCGGTGAGCACCTGGGAGACGTCCACCCCGCGGAAGAAGGAACGGACGTAGTCGTCGGCGGGATTGCGCAGGATCTCGTCGGGCGTGCCCACCTGCACCACGCGCCCGCCCTCCATGATGGCGATGCGATCGCCGATGCGCATGGCCTCGTCGAGGTCGTGGGAAATGAAGATGATGGTGCGCTCCGACTCCGACTGCAGCCGCAGCAGCTCGTCCTGCATCTCCGAGCGGATGAGGGGATCCAGCGCCGAGAACGCCTCGTCCATGAGCATGACGGAAGGCTCGTTGGCCAGCGCCCGCGCCAACCCCACACGCTGCTGCATGCCGCCCGAGAGCTCGTTGGGATAGCTCTCGGCATAGGCCTCGAGCCCCACCTGGGCCAGGGCCTGCATGGCCGGCTCGCGGCGCTCCGCCTTCGGCACGCCGGCAATCTCGAGACCGAAGGCCACGTTGTCGACGACCCGCAGGTGGGGCATCAGGGCGAAGGACTGGAACACCATGCTCATGTCACGGCGCCGCAGCTCGATGAGCTCGTCCCGGGAGAGCCTGGCGATGTCCCTGCCGTCCACCATGATTTCGCCGGATGTGGGTTCGATGAGGCGATTCAACAGGCGGACCAGGGTGGACTTGCCGGAGCCCGAGAGCCCCATGATGACGAAGATCTCGCCGGCGTTGACGCTGAAACTGGCGTCCATCACCCCGACTGTCTGGCCGGTCCTCTCGAAGATGGTCTCCTTGTCGAGGCCCTCTTCGAGAAGCGCCATGGCCTGCTGGGGACGGCTGCCGAAGATCTTGTAGAGATGGTTGACGGTCAGTTTCTCGGTCATGGGTCATGGCCCCGTGGCGTTGGGTACTCCGAATGGAAAAGGGCCGCCGACGGACGGAGGAACGCCGCCGTCAACCCGGAAAGAGGGGGAATCGGGTCAGATATTCGGGCCGAGATGAAGGCCGAAGCCGCCCACCGGCACGAAGCGGAAATCCCGCCCGCGCGGGATGGCCTGGTACCACTCAAGCCAGGCGCGAGTCAGGCACGGTTCGCGTTTGCAGTGACTGGGGAGGGAAAAGCCGTTATTCACAGGAGTCTTGTGTGTCAATCACTTAGGTCCTTACCCTGCCACAATCATGCTGCGTCTGCAAACGGACAAAGACCCTGACAGGGCATCCTTCCCTTGAATCCATTGATGCGGATAGGAAATACTAACGCGTTCTATTTTGTAAATTTTCATGGCGCACCAATACACTTCGCGGGAAAGCGTGGCGTATGGTGATGTCGGCTTGCCCGGCGGCAGCCATCCCTCTGGCAGGGATGCCCTCCGGGCATGCATCCAGGTATCCGGAGAACAGAGGATGATCGAAGTCCTGGTGGTTGATGACCATGAACTCGTACGGGCGGGCATCCGCAGCCTGCTCAACACCGCCGAGGGTATAAGCGTCATTGGCGAGGCATCCAGCGGCGAGGAGGCGGTGCAGATGGCCCGCGATCTGCAGCCCCACGTGGTGCTGATGGACGTGCGCATGCCCGGCATCGGCGGCCTGGAGGCCACCCGCAAGCTGCTGCGGGTCTCGCCGCGCTCGAAGGTCATCGCCGTGACCGCCCTGAGCGAAGAGCCATTCCCCACCAAGCTGCTGCAGGCGGGCGCCACCGGCTACCTGACCAAGGATGCCGGCTTCCACCAGATGGTCGAGGCCATCCGCACCGTGCGTTCCGGACAGACCTACCTCTCGCCGGAAGTGGCGCGGCGCATCGCCATGAAGCACCTGGGGCAGGGTGACAAATCACCCTGGGAAACGCTCTCGGAGCGCGAGATGCAGGTGATGCTGATGATCACCAATGGACAGAAAGTGCAGGAAATCTCGGACAAACTCTGCCTCAGCCCGAAGACCGTCAACAGTTACCGCTATCGCCTGTTCGAGAAGCTCGGCGTCCACAATGACGTGGAGCTCACCCGGCTGGCGATCCGCCATGGACTCATAGAGGACGCCGAGGCCGGATAGAGCGGCCCGGCGCCCGCGCGGGCGCCGGTGGTCCCGGCGGGCGCACGGCGCGCCAGCGCCTCGTCGGAAGCCCGTTCCAGATCCTGCCTCCCCCACGCAACCGTCCACCAAGCGATCATGCAGATTCCAGAACCCCGGCTTCCCTTCGAACCCGACTGCCGCCGCTGCGGCCGGCTGGCTTCCTTCCTGGAGGCGGTGCGGCTGCAGCACCCCGCCTATCATGCCGCGCCGGTCCCCCCGTTCGGGGATCCCCGGGCGCGCCTGCTGATCGTGGGACTCGCCCCCGGACTGCACGGAGCCAACGCCAGCGGCCGCCCCTTCACCGGGGACTATGCCGGCATCCTGCTCTACCGGACGCTGCACGCCCACGGCTTCGCCAGCGCGCCGGCCTCCGCGGCGGCCGACGACGACCTGGTGCTTAGCGGGTGCCGGATCACCAACGCCGTCAAGTGCGTTCCGCCGCAGAACAAGCCCACCACCGCCGAGATCGACGCCTGCAACGGCTTCCTGCGCCTGGAACTCGGCCGCCTGCCGCCGCGGCCGGTGATCCTGGCCCTGGGCGCCATCGCCCACCGGGCGGTCCTGCGGGCGCTGGACCGGAAACTCTCCGCCCATCCCTTCGCCCACGGGGCCGAGCATGATCTCGGCGGAGAGGGCATCACCCTGCTCGACTCCTACCACTGCAGCCGCTACAACACCCAGACCCGCCGGCTGACCGAGTCCATGTTCGACGCCGTCGTGCTGCGCGCCCGGACCCTGCTCGGCACACCATGACCCCGGAGGAGAAACCGGAGGGCGGCTTCGACAGCACCGCCTTCCTCAAGACCCTCACCTCGCGCCCCGGCGTCTACCGCATGCTGGACGGGAAGGGGGCCATCCTCTACGTGGGCAAGGCCCGCAGCCTGAAAAAGCGGGTTTCCAGCTACTTCCGGCCCGGCAATCCCAACCCCAAGGTACAGGCCCTGGTCGCCCAGATCCGGGCCATCGAGATCACGGTCACCCACACCGAGGGCGAGGCACTGCTGCTGGAGAACAACCTCATCAAGGCCCATCGCCCGCGCTACAACGTGGTGCTGCGCGACGACAAGAGCTACCCCTACATCTTTCTCTCCGGCGATTCCGACTTCCCGCGGCTGGGGTTCCACCGCGGTCCGCAGCGCGAGCAGGGCCGCTACTTCGGCCCCTACCCGAGCGCCGGCGCGGTGCGCGAAACCCTGCAACTGCTGCAGAAGCTCTTTCCCGTGCGCCAGTGCGAGGACAGCTTCTACCGCAACCGCTCGCGCCCGTGCCTGCAGTACCAGATCAAGCGCTGCACCGCGCCCTGTGTCGGGCTGGTGGCCCGGGAGACCTACGCCGAGGACGTCCGCCACGCGGTGATGTTCCTGGAGGGACGCAGCAACGCGGTGGCCGAGGAGCTTGCCGGACGGATGGAGACCGCCGCCGCCGCCCTGGAGTTCGAGCGAGCCGCGCGGCTGCGCGACCAGATCACCAGCCTCCGGCGCGTACAGGAGCGCCAGTACGTGAGCGGCGGAGGAGGGGATGCCGATATCGTGGCGGTGGCCAGCCGGGCCGGAATGGCCTGCGTCCAGGTGCTGTTCGTCCGCGGCGGCCGGCTACTCGGCAGCAAGGACTTCTTCCCCCGGGCCCCGGAGGGAGTCGAGGCGCAGGAGATACTGCAGGCCTTCCTGCCCCAGTTCTATCTCAACGCCCGCCACGCGGGAGACATTCCCGGGGAAGTGCTCATCGAGGCCGGTCTCGAGGCACCCGGGCTGCTCGAGGAGGTGCTCGGGGCGGAGGCCGGCCACCGGGTGCGGCTGCTGCACCGGGTGCGGGGGGAGCGCGCCCGCTGGGTCGTCCTGGCCCGCACCAACGCCGAGCAGTCCCTGGCCAGCCGGCTGGCCAGCCGGCAGGACGTCTACCGCCGCTTCGAGGCGCTGCAGGACGCGCTCGATCTGGAGGCACTGCCCCAGCGGCTGGAGTGCTTCGACATCAGCCACACCATGGGCGAGGCCACGGTCGCCTCCTGCGTGGTGTTCGACCGGAACGGCCCGCTCAAGTCCGACTACCGGCGCTTCAACATCACCGGCATCACCCCCGGCGACGACTACGCCGCCATGCAGCAGGCCCTGTCGCGGCGCTACACCCGCCTCAAGAGCGGGGAGGGCAAGCTGCCCGACGTGCTGTTCATCGACGGCGGCCGGGGCCAGGTGGCCGAAGCGCTCAAGGTCATCGAGGAGCTGCAGGTGGAGGGCGTCGGCGTGGTGGGCGTCGCCAAGGGCCCCTCGCGCAAGGCCGGCCTCGAGCGGCTGGTGGTCGCCGGGCGCGAGTTCACCCTGCGGGCCGACTCGCCGGCCCTGCACCTCATTCAGCAGATCCGGGACGAGGCGCACCGCTTCGCCATCACCGGCCACCGCCAGCAGCGGGCGCGCAAGCGCGGCCGCTCCCCCCTCGAAGCGGTGGAGGGGGTGGGGCCGAAACGGCGGCGCGAGCTGCTGCGCCACTTCGGCGGCCTGCAGGGCATCGCCCGGGCCGGGGTGGAGGATCTGGCCCGGGTGCCGGGAATCAGCCAGGCCCTGGCCCAGCGCCTCTACGACGCCTTCCACGGCGAACCCTGACCCCAATCCGGAGCGCGGCGAGCCTGCGAGCCGTCCATCCCGGCTCCCCGGTCGGCAATTCTCACGGCACACCAGGGCCGTGAAGCAGTAAACTAGGCTTGGCCGTTCGCGGAACACACGGCGGCGGGACGAGGGCGGAACCATCCGCGCCGGAGCGGCCGACGGCTTCCAGGCCCGCCGGAACCGCCCCGGCTCCGCCAGGCGTGCACATAACAAGACCAGACCACAGGCCCATCGATGAACATCCCGAACCTTCTGACACTCCTGCGCATCGCCCTGATTCCGGTCCTGGTGCTGGTGTTCTACCTGCCCATCGGCTGGGCCCGGGAGATTTCCGCCGCGCTGTTCCTTCTCGCCGCCATCACCGACTGGCTCGACGGCTACCTGGCCCGGCGCCTGAGGCAGAGCTCGCCCTTCGGCGCGTTCCTCGACCCGGTCGCGGACAAGCTCATGGTGGCGGTGGCCCTGGTGTTGCTGGTGCAGGATGATCCGAGCCCCTTCCTGGCGATCGCGGCCGCCATCATCATCGGCCGTGAAATCGCCATCTCGGCCCTGCGCGAATGGATGGCCGAACTGGGCAAGCGGGCCCACGTGGCCGTATCCCGGGTGGGGAAGGTGAAGACCACCGCCCAGATGGTGGCCATCCTGCTGCTGCTGTACCACGATCCCCTGCTGGGGCTGCCCATCGTGGATATCGGCTACGTGCTGCTCTACCTCGCTGCGGGCCTGACTTTGTGGTCGATGTTCATCTACTTGCGCGCCGCCTGGCCGGTGCTCATGAGCGGGCGGGAAAGCACAAACTGATCATTTCGAACCGCTTTCGGCGAAATGGGGCGGTGGTTGTGAAAACCCCGTGACCGAGGCTTGACAACCCATCAGCGGACGCTAAAATGGCGCCCACAATGACGCGGGAATAGCTCAGTTGGTAGAGCACAACCTTGCCAAGGTTGGGGTCGCGAGTTCGAGTCTCGTTTCCCGCTCCAGATTCACGAACCCCGGCAACGCCGGGGTTTTTGGCCTTAGGGACCGGCAGCGTCCCGGGGCCTGGCGCCCCGAGGGGCGCCGGCGATCATCACCCTGGCTGGGTGGCAGAGTGGTTATGCAGCGGCCTGCAAAGCCGTGGACGCCGGTTCGATTCCGACCCCAGCCTCCACTTTTCCCTTCCCCGGGGCCACCGGCCACAAGCCCCGCCCGGATGGCGAAACTGGTAGACGCAAGAGACTTAAAATCTCTCGGGGGCAACCCCGTGCCGGTTCGATTCCGGCTCCGGGCACCAGTTTAGCATCAAGCACTTAGCTGGATTCCTCCCGAGAGAACGTCTACCAATCTCAACCGGGAGTGTCCACAAAATGTCCACATTGAACGCAATCCCCGCCGAGGCCGCCCCGTAGCCGTCCGGCCGACCACTGTCGTGACGGCCGCCCGAGTGACCCACCGCATTCCGCCTGCTAACATCGATCAGGATCCTCCTAGTCCATGAACCAGACGGAGAACCCCCATGGAACACTCAAGGATGCGCCGCCTTCACACCCTCCTCGGAGCCCTTCTCGTGGGCGGCCTGGCCCTGTCCCCCCTTCAGGCGGCGCCGCCGGAAGGCAAGGGCAATGGCAATGGCAATGGCAACGCCCATGAAAAGGTCCAGAAGGGATCGGCAAAAGCCGACAAGTCCGATCATAACGGAAACGGGGAACGCGGCAGTGGCGATCGGGACGCCCGCCCCGCCGAGGATCTGGTGACCACCGGCCTCACCGTGGCGGCCATCGAGGGTCTGCTGAGCGAACGGCGCCGCGAACTCCTGTACAGCGGCGCCAAGCCGCTGCCGCCC
>JAQVKR010000496.1 GCA_028694565.1 Gammaproteobacteria bacterium
CAGGGCCACCGTGTCGCCCTCCTGGCGGATGGGCTGGGTGCGGCCGTCGACGGCCACCGACTGCAGCTCCGCCCCCGGCGGCAGGCGCACCTCGTGGCGCCCGCCCTGGCTGCTGCGCAGGCGCAGGTCGAGGACGGCGTCGGTGGCCCGCTTGCCGGGGGTCACGGTGAGTTCGCTGCGGTCGATGGTCAGGGTCTGCCCCGCCACCCCCTCCGGGCGGGTGACGGCGAGGGTCGCCGACTCGCCCGGCCAGGGGCGCCACTCGGGCAGCCAGCGGCGGGACGGGTCCTGGTGGTGGATCACCGGGATGCCGCCGGGCTCGGCGTGCCAGGTGGGGCCGATGTCGGCCTGCCAGCGCTCCACCCACTCGCTGGTCTCCGGCGCGGTGAGGGTGAGGCGGTCGCGCTTCTCCAGCCGCGAGGACCAGCCGGCGATGCGCTCCATGGGGGCGAGGTTCACCAGGGCGTGGCCGTCCCGGACGGTGAGGCCCTCGGTGACCACCGACTCGCCGGGCAGCAGGGGGATGCGCAGCGCCACCGGCGCGCCGCCGGGCGAGAGGCGTACCACCCGGGTCTCCACCGACCACTGCAGCCCCAGCCGCAGGGTGCGCTCCACCCGCACGAAGGGGGGCAGGGCGGTGGGCTGGAGGGCCTGTCCGGCCGTGGGCGCCTGCGCCTCCCGCAGCCGGGTGAGGACAAGCTGCCGCTCCGGCGCGCCGTCCTCGTCCACCCCCTCCACCTGCCAGCCGCGGGCTTCCACCGTCACCCGGTGGGGCGGCAGGGGCAGGGGCAGCTGCACCTGCCGGCCGGCGGGCAGGCGCGCCCGCAGCAGCAGCTCGTGGCGGCCCGCCGGGAGCCGCGCCCACAGCGCCCCGTCCGGGGTGCGGGCCAGGGCGGCGGGAGCGTCGTCCAGCAGCACCGCCACCGGCGTGGCGTGACGCACGTCCAGCGGCAGGGGGATGGCGGTCGCCACCGCCGCCTGCACCGTGAGCCGGGCGTCGAGGGCATCCCCGTCCACGGTGAGGCCCATGCGGTCGATGTCGGCGCAGGCGGGCAGGCACTCGGGCGGCGCCGTCAGCCGCTGCTCCAGGGTGTTCAGCAGCGGCTGGGGCGGGAACGCCTCCGCCCGGGCCGCGTCGGGCGTCACGCCCAGCGCCGCGGCCAGCGCGAGCGGCAGCAGCAGGAGCGCGCCGCCGCCTTGCAGGCGCGGGCGGCCCAGGCCGGTGCGGGCCCACAGGGCGAGGCGCCAGCCGAGCAGGCCCGCCAGGGCGATGCGCAGCAGGTTGAGCAGCAGGTTCACCGGCGGCGGGAGCAGCACCAGCCTGATGCGCTGGTCGGCGGGCACCGGGCCGTTCCAGCCCAGGGACACCTCGCGCCACTGCCACTCGGGCAGCCCGGGGCCAGTCTGGATGACGGCGGCGGGGTCCACCTCGTCCAGGGTCTGGACCGCGGCGGCCGGGCGCTCCGCCTTCCGCGCCATCACCTTGCCCTGCAGGGCGTCGAGGGACTGCTCCATGGCGGCCGAAGGGGCGGAGGGGGCCACCAGCCCGGCGCCCCGCTCCTCCATCAGGACCGGGGAGGGCACCCCCTGCCAGGGCCGTTCGAGCTGGGGATAGAGGCCGTTCACCGCCTGGTCCGCCAGGAACGGCAGGCCGATCACCAGCAGGGCCAGCAGGCCCAGGGCGCGCAGCGCCTGGGCGAAGCGGCGGAAGCGGCCCGGGGGCAGCACCCGCAGCAGCGCGACCGAGGCCAGCAGATAGAGCCACACCCAGCGCGGCGCGCCGGGCTCGTGCCAGAGCAGGGCGAGTGTGGCCAGCGCCAGCGCGCCCCAGCCCCACCCCCACAGGCGCGCCACCGCCACCGCGGCGATGAGCACCACGAACAGATCCAGCAGGGTCCAGCGCTGCACCCAGGAGGCGGGCACGTTGTCCACCCCGCCCACCGCCAGCAGCCGCCAGCCGGGCGGCAGGTTGAGCGTCGCCCCCACCTGCTGGAAGGCCCGCCCCCAGCCGCCGGCGGGCAGGTCGCCGCGGCTGGCCGTGTAGCGGCTGTCGGCGTTGAGCCGGATCTCCCCGCGGCGCACCTCCACCCCCCCGGCGCTCGCCGCCCGGCAGGGTGGTGATGAAACGGGGCTGGCCGTTCAGGGTCACCCGCCCGAGGCTCACCTCCGGGTCGGCCTCCAGCCGCCAGCCGCGGGTCATGGTGCCGGTGATGGTGTCGGAGAAGGTATAGCCGCCGCCGTCGAAGTCGAGCCACAGCCGGCGCTGGAGGCGCAGGTTGTCCGGCTCCGGGTCGGGGTCGCCGCGGCGCACCACCCGCAGGGTGAGGGACTCGCCGGGCCGCGCGCGGAAGGCGGGCAGGTTCTGCCAGTCGTCGGGCAGCCGGGTCTGGCGCGGGTCCACCTGGGGCAGCCCGCCGGGTTCCACCAGCCGCAGGGCGGGGCGGGCCTCGAAGGCCCAGATCTCCTCCGCCGGCCAGGGCCCGGGGCGCGCCTCCAGGGCGAGGGACTCCACCGGGCCGGGGAAGCGGGCCGTCAGCTCCACCCGCCAGCGGCCCGGGCGGACCTGCAGCCGCAGCCGCCCGTCCTCCTC
>JAQVKR010000048.1 GCA_028694565.1 Gammaproteobacteria bacterium
TGCCGACATCGACTACGGCTTCGCCGAGGCGAAGACCACCTACGGTGTCATCGGTGTGAAGGTGTGGATCTTCAAGGGTGAGATCCTCGGGGGCGAGGCCGAAGCCGAGGGTGCCGCGCCCAAGGCTGCTGCCAAGTAAGGGGAACTCAGATGCTACAGCCGAAACGTACCAAATACCGCAAGCAGCACAAGGGCCGTAACCGCGGTCTCGCCACCTCGGGCAATCGCGTGAGCTTCGGCGAGTTCGGCCTCAAGGCCGAGGGCCGCGGCCGCCTGACGGCGCGCCAGATCGAGGCCGCCCGTCGTGCCATGACCCGCCACATCAAGCGCGGCGGCAAGATCTGGATCCGGGTCTTCCCGGACAAGCCGATCACCGAGAAGCCGCTCGAGGTGCGCATGGGCTCCGGCAAGGGCAACGTGGAGTACTGGGTGGCCCAGATTCAGCCGGGCAGGGTCCTCTACGAGATGGAGGGCGTGTCCGAGGAGATCGCCCGCGAGGCGTTCCGCCTGGCGGCCGCGAAGCTCCCGTTCAAGACCACTTTTGTGATGCGGACGGTGCTGTGATGAAACTGAATGCAAGCGAACTCAGGCAGAAGACGCAAGAAGAGCTGCGCCAGGAGCTCACCGAACTCCTCCGCGAGCAGTTCAACCTGCGTATGCAGAAGGGCACCGGTCAGCTGTCCGCCACGCACCAGCTCAAGGCTGTGCGTCGCAACATCGCCCGGGTAAAGACGGTTCTGCAGCAGAAAGCAGGTGCAGCGCAATGAGCGAAGAGAACAAGTCCACCCGCGGCATGATCGGGCGGGTCATCAGCAGCAAGGCCGACAAGACCATCACCGTGCTGGTCGAGCGCAAGGTGCAGCATCCCCTCTACGGGAAGTTCATCAAGCGCTCCACCAAGCTGCATGCTCACGACGAGCAGAACCAGTGCGGCGAGGGCGATGTGGTCATGGTCGAGCAGTGTCGTCCGCTCTCCAAGACCAAGTGCTGGCGCCTGGTTCAGGTTATCGAGAAGGCCGGCTGAGCGGTCCATATACCGGCACTACCAGGATCGCTCCAGGGATGCGCCTGGCTCTTGGGTCGGGCGTATTTTCGTGGTAGTATTCGCGGTCTTTGCTCGTGCGGCCCTGGGGGTTCGCAAACTGGGTATCGGAGATAACAATGATCCAGATGCAGTCAATGCTCGACGTGGCGGATAACAGTGGTGCCCGTCGGGTCATGTGTATCAAGGTGCTGGGTGGTTCGCACCGGCGCTACGCCGGCATTGGCGACATCGTCAAGGTTACCGTAAAGGAAGCCATTCCGCGCGGCAAGGTAAAGAAGGGTGACGTGTACAACGCGGTGGTGGTGCGGACCCGCAAGGGCGTGCGCCGCGCCGACGGCTCGGTCATCCGCTTCGATGGCAACGCCGCGGTGCTGCTGAACAACCAGCTCCAGCCCATCGGTACCCGTATCTTCGGGCCCGTGACCAGGGAGCTGCGCAGCGAGCGGTTCATGAAGATTATTTCGCTGGCGCCGGAAGTGCTCTGAGGCAGGAGACAGTCATGCGCAAGATTCGCAAAGGTGACGATGTTGTCGTCCTGGCCGGAAAGGACAAGGGCAAGCGCGGGAAGATCATTCGCGTGCTGACCAACGACCGGGTCGTGGTCGAGAACGTGAATATCGTCAAGCGCCATACGCGCCCGAACCCCCAGCGGGGACAGGCCGGCGGCATCGTGGAGAGGGAGGCGTCCGTGCACGTCTCCAACGTGGCGCTTTTCAACCCGGTGAGCGGCAAGGGCGATCGGGTCGGGATTCGGACTCTGGAGGACGGGCGGAAGGTGCGCGTCTTCAAGTCCAACGGTGAAGTTGTCGACGTCTAAGTGCAGGTTATGAACATGCCCAGACTGCAGGATTATTACAAGAGCACGGTGGTCCCGAAGCTGCAGGAGCAGTTCAACTACTCCAGCGCCATGGCGATTCCCCGGATCACCAAGATTACCCTCAACATGGGGGTGGGTGAGGCGATCGCCGACAAGAAGGTGCTCGAGAACGCGCTCTCGGACCTCGCGGGCATCACCGGCCAGAAGCCGATCGTCACGAACGCCCGGAAATCCATCGCCGGATTCAAGATCCGCGAGGGCTGGCCCATCGGCTGCAAGGTAACCCTGCGGCGGGAGCGGATGTACGAGTTCCTGGATCGTCTGCTGGCGATTGCGCTGCCCCGCGTGCGCGATTTCCGCGGCCTGAACCCGAAGTCCTTCGACGGACGCGGCAACTACAGCATGGGTGTCCGTGAGCAGATCATCTTCCCGGAGATCGACTACGACAAGATCGACGCTCTGCGGGGGCTGGATATCACCATCACCACCACCGCCAAGACCGACGAAGAGGGGCGCGCCCTGCTGGCCGCGTTCAACTTCCCGTTCAAGAGTTAAGGAGAGGCAGGGGTCCATGGCCAAGAAATCCGTGATCAACCGCGAACGCAAGCGCGAGCGCCTGGTCCAGAAGTACGCGGCGAAACGCCAGGAGCTGAAGGCGATCGTCAACAACATCAGCCTGGGCATCGAGGAGCGGATGGAGGCGCAGCAGCAGCTGCAGAAGCTGCCGCGCAATGCCTCCCCCTCCCGGCTGCGCAACCGCTGCCGTCTCACCGGTCGTCCCCACGGTTTCTACCGCAAGTTCGGCCTGGGGCGGAACAAGCTCCGCGAGGCGGCCATGCGCGGTGACGTGCCTGGCCTCGTGAAGGCCAGCTGGTAGGTTTCCCGCGTCGGGGGTGCCGGCGCGCAGGACAGAGTCGCTGAAGCAGGAATCATACAATGAGCATGCAAGATCCCATCGCGGATATGCTGACCCGTATCCGCAACGGCCAGGCCGCTGCCAAGAAGGAAGTCAGCATGCCTTCCTCCAAGCTCAAGGTGGCCATCGCCGGAGTGCTGAAGGAAGAAGGTTACGTCGCTGACTACAGCGTGGCGGAAGAGGGCGTGAAGACGGTGCTGACCGTTGCCCTGAAGTACTTCCAGGGCAAGCCCGTCATTGAAAGCCTGCAGCGTGTCAGCCGCCCCGGCCTGCGCATCTACAAGGACGCCGCTCACCTCCCGAAGGTGAACAACGGGCTTGGCGTCGCGATCGTCTCCACCTCCAGGGGCGTGATGACCGATCGTGCCGCTCGCGCTGCCCACCAGGGCGGCGAGATCCTCTGCGTCGTGTCCTAACGGGAGGGGCCAGGCAATGTCGCGAGTCGCAAAGAGTCCGGTGGCGGTCCCCAAGGGGGTCGACGTCACCCTGAATGGTCAGAGCATCACGGTCAAGGGCCCCAAGGGCTCCCTGAGCTGGGATGTGCACCCCCGCGTGGAAGTGGTGCGGGACGGGGAGGAGCTCAAGTTCTCGCCGCGCAACGGCGGCAAGGACGGCTGGGCCTTCGCCGGCACCACCCGGGCCCTGGTGAACAACATGGTCAAGGGCGTGACCGATGGTTTCGAGCGCAAGCTGCAGCTGGTGGGCGTGGGCTATCGCGCCCAGGCGCAGGGCAAGACCCTGAACCTCACCCTCGGCTTCTCGCACCCGGTCAGCTATGAGGCGCCCGAAGGTATCACCTTCGAGACCCCGAGCCAGACAGAGATTCTGGTCAAGGGCATCGATCGGCAGGCGGTTGGGCAGGCGGCGGCGAAGATCCGCGCCTTCCGCTCCCCCGAACCGTACAAGGGCAAGGGTGTCCGCTACGCGGATGAGACCATTTCGCTCAAAGAGGCGAAGAAGAAGTAGGACTAGGCTATGGACAAGAAGACATCCCGCAATCGCCGCACCCGCCGCGCCCGCTACAAGATTCGCGAGCTTGGCCAGTACCGTCTGTGCATTCACCGCACGCCGCGGCACATTTATGCCCAGCTCATCGCGCCCAACGGCTCCGAGGTGGTGGCGAACGCCTCGACCCTGGAGAAGGACCTGCGCAACGGCGAGACCTACACCGGCAATGCGGCCTCCGCCGCCGCGGTGGGCCGGCTCATCGCCGAGCGCGCCCGCGCTGCCGGCGTCACCCGGGTCGCTTTCGACCGCTCCGGCTTCAAATACCATGGTCGTGTGAAGGCGCTGGCCGACGCAGCCCGTGAAAACGGCCTCGAGTTCTGAAGGGATAGGCAATGGCAAGTTTCGACTCACAGAAGAACAGCGACGGACTCCAGGAAAAGCTGGTCAACGTCAATCGCGTGGCCAAGGTGGTCAAGGGCGGCCGCATCTTTTCCTTCACCGCACTGACCGTCGTGGGCGACGGCAACGGCCGGGTCGGCTTCGGTCGCGGCAAGGCCCGTGAAGTGCCCGCCGCCATTCAGAAGGCGATGGAGAACGCGCGCCGGAACATGGTCAGCGTGGAGCTGAAGGGCAACACCCTGCAGTATCCGGTCACTGCCCGCCACGCCGGTTCCAAGGTCTTCATGCAGCCGGCTTCCGAGGGTACCGGCATCATCGCCGGCGGCGCCATGCGTGCCGTGTTCGAGATGCTCGGCGTGCACAACGTGCTGGCCAAGTGCATCGGCTCGACCAATCCGGTGAACGTGGTTCGCGCCACGCTCAAGGCGCTGACCTCCATGTCCTCGCCGGAGCAGGTCGCCGCCAAGCGTGGCAAGAGCGTGGACGAGATTCTGGGGTGAGCGCCATGACCGACAAGAAAACCCTGCGTGTGACCCTGGTGCGGAGCCTCAGCGGCCGCCTGCCCGACCACAAGGCCTGCGTGGCCGGTCTGGGCCTGCGCCGTCTCCAGCACACCGTCGAAGTGGAGGACACCCCGGCCGTGCGCGGCATGATCAACAAGGTGTCCTACATGCTGAAAGTCGAGGAATGACCATGCGCCTGAACAGCCTCAAACCCGCACCGGGCTCCCGCCCCGAGGGTCGCCGCGTCGGCCGCGGCATCGGTTCCGGTCTGGGCAAGACCGGTGGTCGCGGCCACAAGGGCCAGAAGTCCCGCGCCGGCGGCACCGTCAAGCCCGGCTTCGAGGGCGGCCAGATGCCGCTGCAGCGCCGCCTGCCCAAGTTCGGCTTCAAGTCGCGCATCGCCGCGACCCGTGCCGAGGTGCGCCTGGGCGAGCTGAACGGCATCGACGCCGAGGTCATCGACCTGCTGGCGCTGATCGGCGCCGGTGTCGTGCCGCAGCAGACCAAGACCGCGAAGGTGATCCTCTCCGGCGAGCTGAGCAAGGCCGTCACCCTGCGGGGTGTCGCGGTGACCAAGGGTGCCCGCGCCGCCATCGAAGCCGCCGGCGGCAAGGTGGAAGAGGCCTAAGTGTCCACTCCAGGGTCAGCAATCGGCAGCCTGGGACGGCTGTCAGAGCTCAAGCGGCGACTGCTGTTCGTCCTCGGCGCTCTGTTCGTCTACCGGATCGGTGCGCACATTCCCGTTCCGGGCATCGATCCGGTGGCGCTCGCCACCCTGTTCGATCAGCAGCGCGGAACCATCCTGGACATGTTCAACATGTTCTCGGGCGGTGCGCTCAAGCGCCTGACGATCTTCGCCCTGGGGGTGATGCCCTACATCTCCGCCTCCATCATCATGCAGCTCCTGACAGTGGTCTCGCCGAAGCTGGAGCAGCTGAAGAAGGAGGGCGAATCCGGGCGGCGCAAGATTACCCAGTACACCCGCTACGGCACCGTGGTCCTGGCCACCTTCCAGGCGCTGGGCATCTCCATCGCCCTGGAGAGCCAGAGCGCGGGCGGGCTGCCGGTGGTGATCGATCCGGGCTTCGCGTTCCGCTTCACGGCGGTCATCACGCTGGTCACGGGCACCATGTTCCTCATGTGGCTGGGTGAGCAGATCACCGAGCGCGGCATCGGCAACGGCATCTCGCTCATCATCTTCGCGGGCATCGTCGCCGGCCTGCCGGCGGCCATCGGCGGCACCGTCGAGCTGTCGCGCACGGGTGAGCTGCACATCATCACCCTGTTCGTCCTGTTCGCCCTGGCGATGGGCGTGACGGGCTTCGTGGTGTTCATGGAGCGGGGCCAGCGCCGGATCACGGTGAATTACGCGAAACGCCAGATGGGACGGAAGATGTACGCCGGGCAGACCAGCCATCTGCCCCTGAAGGTGAACATGGCCGGCGTGATTCCGCCCATCTTCGCCTCCAGCATCATTCTGTTCCCGGCGACCATCGCGGGGTGGTTCGGCAGCGCGGAGGGCATGGGCTGGCTGCGCGATCTGTCCAACACCATGTCGCCGGGGCAGCCGCTGTACGTGATGTCCTACGCCGCGGCCATCATCTTCTTCTGCTTCTTCTACACGGCGCTGGTCTTCAATCCCAAGGAGACGGCCGAGAACCTGAAGAAGTCCGGTGCCTTCATTCCGGGCATCCGGCCCGGCGAGCAGACCGCGCGCTACATCGATGGGGTGATGACCCGGCTGACCCTGGCGGGCGCCGTCTACATCACCGCCGTGTCGCTGCTGCCGGAGTTCCTGATTCTGTACTGGAACGTCCCGTTCTACTTCGGCGGCACGTCCCTGCTGATCATCGTGGTGGTGATCATGGACTTCATGGCCCAGGTGCAGGCGCACCTGATGTCGCACCAGTACGACTCGCTGATGAAGAAGGCCAATCTCAAGGGCCGTGGCGGGTTGCTGCGCTGAAAGACGGCCTGGCATCTGTAGCGCATTAGCATTCTGGAGTCAGAAATGAAAGTACAAGCTTCGGTAAAGAAAATCTGCCGGCACTGCAAGATTATCCGCCGCAAGGGCACGGTTCGCGTCATCTGCAAGGACGCGAAGCACAAGCAGCGCCAGGGCTGAACAGGTCGCCGGTCGCCGTCGGGCGAGCGGCAGAGGGTGGCAGCCGGTCGTGGGTCCGAGACGCGGACACCACGGCCGGTGCTTGATTTTATGGTGATCTGACGGTATCATTTCGCGCTTTTCGCAAGTAGCGTTCAGGCGTCAGTACTAGGAGTGGTTTGAATGGCCCGTATAGCAGGCGTCAACATCCCGGTTAAGAAACACGCTTGGGTGGCCCTCACCGCCATCTACGGCGTCGGTGACACGCGTGCCCGCAAGATCTGCGCGGACGTGGGTATCAAGCCGGATGTGAAGATCCAGGATCTCACCGAACAGGAACTCGATGCCATCCGCAACGAGGTCGCCAAGTATGTGGTTGAAGGAGACCTGCGCCGCGAGATCTCCATGAACATCAAGCGTCTCATGGACCTCGGCTGCTATCGGGGACTGCGCCACCGCCGCGGTCTGCCGCTGCGCGGTCAGCGGACCAAGACCAACGCCCGCACCCGCAAGGGTCCGCGCAAGCCCATCAAGCGCTAACAGCTAAGGCACTCCCAGGAAAACCGGCATGGCAACGAAGACGACACGTACCCGGAAGAAAGTTAAGAAGACGGTTGTTGACGGTGTGGCGCATGTCCACGCCTCCTTCAACAACACGATCGTGACCATTACCGATCGCCAGGGCAACACCCTGTCCTGGGCGACCGCCGGGGGCTCCGGCTTCCGCGGTTCGCGCAAGAGCACCCCGTTCGCCGCCCAGGTGGCCGCGGAGCGTGCCGGCACGAAGGCCCTGGAGTACGGGCTGAAGAATCTCGAGGTGATGGTCAAGGGGCCGGGGCCGGGGCGCGACTCCGCGGTCCGCGCGCTCAATGCCGCAGGCTACAAGATCACCAATATCACGGATGTCACGCCGATTCCCCACAACGGCTGCCGTCCCCCCAAGAAGCGTCGCGTCTAAGGTAGGAGTCTCAAAGTGGCGAGATATCTTGGTCCCAAATGCAAGCTGAGTCGGCGTGAAGGCGCTGACCTGTCCCTGAAGTCCGGCGTTCGCGCGCTCGAAACCAAGTGCAAGCTGGAGCAGGTTCCCGGCCAGCACGGCCAGCGCCGCGCCCGCCTGAGCGATTATGCCGGCCAGCTGCGCGAGAAGCAGAAGCTGCGCCGCATCTACGGCGTCCTCGAGCGGCAGTTCCGCCGCTACTACCAGGAGGCCGACCGGCGCAAGGGCTCCACGGGTGAGAACCTGCTGCAGATCCTGGAGTGCCGGCTGGACAACGTGGTCTATCGCATGGGCTTCGGCTCCACGCGTTCCGAGGCGCGCCAGCTGGTGAGCCACAAGGCGATCCTGGTCAACGGCAAGACCGTGAACATTCCCTCCTATCAGGTCAAGCCCGAGGACGTGGTGACCGTGCGCGAAGCCGCCCGCAAGCAGCTGCGCATCCAGGCCGCGCTCGAGCTCGCCCAGCAGCGCGGCATCCCGGGCTGGATCGAGGTGGACGCCGGCAAGATGGAAGGCGTCTTCAAGTCGGTCCCGGATCGGAGCGACCTGCCTTCCGACATCAACGAGTCGCTGGTGGTCGAGCTCTACTCCAAGTAACGCCGGAGGGTTTCTTTAGATGCAGGGTTCAGCAACTGAATTTCTCAAGCCGCGCCTGGTGCATGTGCAGCACGCTTCGCCTACGCATGCAAAGGTGACGCTCGAGCCGCTCGAGCGCGGTTTCGGGCACACGCTCGGCAATGCGCTGCGCCGCATTCTTCTCTCCTCCATGCCCGGCTGCGCCGTGACCGAGGTGGAGATTGACGGTGTGCTGCACGAGTACTCCACCATCGAGGGCGTGCAGGAGGATGTCATCGACATCCTGTTGAACCTCAAGGGCCTGGCCATCAAGATGCACAATCGCGACCAGGCGACCCTGACCCTGAAGAAAAAGGGGCCCGGGCCGGTGACGGCCAGCGACATCACCCTGGATCACGACGTCGAAATCGTGAACCCGGATCACGTGCTCGCCCATCTCACCAAGTCCGGCGAGCTGAGCATGAGCCTGAAGGTGGAGCGTGGACGCGGCTACCAGCCGGTCGCCGCCCGTGAAGAGGTGGAGGGCGAGGATCGCCCCATCGGCCGCCTGCAGCTGGATGCCTCCTTCAGCCCCGTCTCGCGCATCGCCTACACCGTCGAGAGCGCCCGCGTGGAGCAGCGCACCAACCTCGACAAGCTGGTGATCGACATCGAGACCAACGGCACCATCGAGGCCGACGAGGCGATCCGCCGCGCCGCCAGCATTCTCCGCGACCAGCTCTCCACCTTCGTGGAGCTGGAAGGGGACGAGCTCGCCGAGGACACGCGCAAGGACAAGGGGATGGAGTTCGATCCCATCCTGCTGCGTCCCGTCGATGATCTCGAGCTGACCGTGCGTTCCTCCAACTGCCTGAAGGCCGAGAACATCTACTATATCGGCGATCTGATTCAGCGCACCGAGGTGGAGCTGCTGAAGACGCCGAACCTGGGCAAGAAGTCCCTGACCGAAATCAAGGACGTTCTGGCCACCCGCGGGCTGTCCCTGGGCATGCG
The DNA here is from genome assembly GCA_028694565.1 of Gammaproteobacteria bacterium. Taxonomy (GTDB): domain Bacteria; phylum Pseudomonadota; class Gammaproteobacteria; order DSM-26407; family DSM-26407; genus Thioalbus. The sequence goes on from JAQVKR010000048.1 coordinate 9,299, forward strand.
CCTGGAGAACTGGCCTCCGCCCGGGCTGAGGGACAAGGACAAGACCTCCGCCTGAGGCACGACGGCACACCACGGGCCTTCGGGCCGCGTAGGATAACTACTCTATAAAGGTAATTCGTCATGCGTCATCGCAAGAGTGGACGGCAGCTGAACCGCAACAGCAGCCACCGGACCGCCATGTTCCGCAACATGGCCAGCTCGCTGTTCGAGCACGAGATCATCAAGACCACCCTGCCGAAGGCCAAGGAGCTGCGCCGCGTCGCCGAGCCGCTCATCACCCTGGCCAAGAACGACAGCGTGGCGAACCGCCGCCTGGCCTTCGCCCGCCTGCGCGACAACGGCGCGGTCACCAAGCTCTTCAGCGAGCTGGGTCCCCGCTACCAGGCGCGCCCCGGCGGCTACCTGCGCATCCTCAAGTGCGGTTTCCGCGCCGGCGATGCCGCTCCGATGGCCTACGTGGAGCTGGTGGATCGTCCCGCTGCCGAGGCGGAGTCCGAGGACTGAGGCGCGGGCGTGGAAGGCATCAAGAAAAAAGCCGGGCTCGCCCGGCTTTTTTTTCGTGAGCCGGCATGATCGTCCTGTTCACGGATTTCGGCGTCGGCAGCCTGTACCAGGGCCAGATGCGGAGCGCGCTCCTGCAGGCGGCCGGGCGTCCGCTGCCGGTGGTGGAGCTCTGCTCCGACGCCCCCCGCTACAACCCCCGCGCCGCCGCCTACCTGCTCGCCGCGCTCGCCCCGGGGCTGCCCCGCGGCGCGGTCATCGTCGGGGTCGTGGATCCGGGGGTGGGGAGCGCGCGCAGGGCGGTTGCGCTGGAGGCGGAGGGACGCTGGTATGTCGGACCCGACAACGGGCTCTTCGCCATCGTCGCCGGGCAGGCCCCGGAGCCGCGCTGGCGGGAGATCCTCTGGCGCCCGGAACCGCTGCCGGAGACCTTTCACGGGCGCGACCTTTTCGCGCCGGCCGCCGTGCGCCTCCACCAGGGACGCCCGCTCGCGCTCGGCGCCCTCGACCCCGGCGGCACCGCCGGCGCGGATTGGCCTGCGGAGCTGGCGGAAGTCATCTACCTCGATCCCTACGGCAACGCCATGACCGCCCTGCGGGGCGGGTCGGTCAGCCCGGCCGCGCGCATCAGCGTCAACGGCCGGACACTGGCCCACGCGCGCACCTTTTCCGACCGGCGGCCGGGCACGGCCTTCTGGTACGCCAATTCCAGCGGACTGGTGGAACTGGCGGTCAGCCACGGCAACGCGGCGCAGGCGCTCGGGCTGCAGGTGGGCACGCCCATACACATCGACAACCAGATGCCGGCAGGCAGACCGGCGGAACCGGAGAGTCAGCATGGAGATTCAGAGCTTTAACCCCCCCGTCCGCACCCTCATGGGCCCCGGCCCCTCCGATGTGCACCCGCGGGTGCTCGCCGCCATGTCGCGGCCCACCATCGGCCACCTGGATCCCGCCTTCGTCGCCATGATGGACGAGCTCAAGGTCCTGCTGCAGGAGGTTTTCCGGACCGGCAACCCCCTGACCCTGCCGGTGTCCGGCCCGGGTTCCGTGGGTATGGAGACCTGCTTCGTCAACCTGGTGGAGCCGGGGGACAAGGTCGTCGTCTGCCGCAACGGCGTCTTCGGCGGCCGGATGAAGGAAAACGTCGAGCGTTGCGGCGGGCAGGCGGTGATGGT
>JAQVKR010000497.1 GCA_028694565.1 Gammaproteobacteria bacterium
AGTGGCTGGTGTTCATGCCCTAGACCTGGGCCGCCACCTCCGAGCCGTGCACGCCGCGCAGGGCCCGTCCCACGGGCGAGTCGATGATGTTCAGCGCCAGCCAGGTCACCAGCACCAGCAGGCCGCCGAACACCCAGTACCAGCTCTTCTCCCCGTACAGGCTCCCGCCGAGCAGGGTGAAGGCCGGGACCACCATCCCGTCGGGTCCGCCGGTGAGCGCCGACTCGGTGTTGAGAACGATGGAGATGATGATGCCGAAGCCCAGGGTGGCCATGGCCAGGTAGTGGCCCTTGAGCCGCAGGATCGGCTGGCCGATGAGGAAGGCCAGCAGGCCCACCCCGGCCGCCCCGGCGCCGAGGGCGGCCAGCGGCGGCCAGCCGTGGTTGGCGGTGAGGATGGCGGAGGTGTAGGCCCCGAGGCCGAAGAAGGCGGCGTGGCCGAGGCTGATCTGGCCGGCGTAGCCGATGAGCAGGTTCAGGCCCACCACCACCGCGGCGTTGATGATGATGTGGATGGCCACGTCGTAGTGGTAGTTGTTCTGGAACGCCAGCGGCAGCAGCGCGATGACCAGCGCGAGCGCCAGCAGGCCGCCGGTGCGGGGAGTCGTCAGCCCCATGGTCAGACCCTCTCCGTGCCGCGCCCGCCCAGCAGTCCGCGGGGCAGGAAGAACAGGATGAGCAGCATGATGATGAAGGGCACCGCATCCTTGTAGTCGGAGGAGAGGTAGCCGGCGGTCATGGTCTCGGCGATGCCGAGGATGAGCCCGCCGATGATGGCGCCCACGCCGCTGCCGAGGCCGCCCAGCACCGCCGCGGCGAAGCCCTTCAGGCCCAGCAGGATGCCCACGTCGTAGGAGGTGAGGCTGATGGGGGCGATGATGATGCCGGCGATGGCGCCGAGCATGGCCGAGAGGCCGAAGCTCATCAGCAGCACGAAGCGGGTGTTGATGCCCACCAGCTGGGCGGCCACCTTGTTGTGGGAGGTGGCGAGGATCGCCCGTCCCAGCATGGTGCGGCTGAAGAAGTACCAGAGCGCCGCCATGATCGCCACGCTCACGCCGATGACCCACAGGCTCTGGGGCACGATGATGGCGCCGAGGATGTTGATGGGCTGCTCGCCGGAGAACGCCTCCAGGGCGAAGAAGCCCTTGCCCCACAGGACCTGCGCCAGCCCGCGCAGGAACAGGGAGGCGCCGATGGTGATGATGATGAGGGTCACCACCTCGGCGTTGCCCGCCGGCTCCACGGCGAACTTCTCCAGCGCCATGCCCACCAGGCCGGTGGCGACGATCGCCAGCACGATGGCCAGCGGCAGCGGCAGGCCCGCCCCCACCAGGAACACGGTGGTCATGCCGCCGAGCATGATGAACTCGCCCTGGGCGAAGTTGATCGCGTTGCTGGCGTTGAAAATGATGGAGAAACCGAGCCCCACCAGGGCGTAGGTGGTGCCGAGGGTGACCCCGGTGAGAATGAACTGCAGGAATTCAGAGAACATGGGAGTTTCCGCGGCCGTCTGCAGGCTGGCCGGGTGGCTGGGGCGGGCGGGCGTTCGGGCGCGGAACTCCGGTTGCGTTCACCCGCACCGGCGATCCACGGGCAGCGCCCCGGTTCCCCCCCTGGACCCGGGCAGACTCTATACGGAGCCCGTCCCGCGCGGAGGCGCGGGACGGGCGACGCTGGGCGAGGGCCTTACTCGGCCAGCGCCCAGTTGCCGTTGCGCACCTCGAGCATGCGGAAGGCGGTGAGGTCCAGCCCCATGTGATCCTCGGGCGACATGTTCACCACCCCGGCGGTGCCCATGAAGCCCTGGGTCTGCTCGATGGCGTCGCGCACCTTGGCCTTGTCGGTGCCGCCGGCGCGCTTCATGGCGTCCACGGCGATCATCAGGCCGTCGTAGGCATGGCCGCCGAAGGTGGAGACCTCGGAGCCGGTGGCCTCCTCGTAGGTGGTCTTGTAGCCGACCACGACCGGCTTCTGGGGGTCCGTGTCCGGCAGGCTCTCGGCCACCAGCAGGGCCGCGGCGGGCAGGCGCACGCCCTCGGCGGCGCCGCCGGCCAGCTCCAGGTAGCTCTTGGAGGCCACGCCGTGGGACTGGTAGAGGGGCAGCTTGATGCCCAGCTGGGCGTAGTTCTTGGTGACGATGGCCGGGCCCTGGCCGAAGTCGAAGTTCAGCACCGCCTCCACGCCCTCGGTGTTCTTGATCTTGGTGAGCTGGGCGGTCATGTCGGTGTCTTTCGGGCCGTAGGTCTCGTCGGCCACGATCTCGATGCCGTACTTGGGCGCCACCGCCAGGGACTGCTCGTGGCCGGACTTGCCGAAGCCGCCGGTGCCGGAGATGAGCGCCACCTTGGACAGGCCGCGCTGGCGCATGTCCTCGAAGATCTTCTCGGCCGCCATCTTGTCGGTATGGGGGGTCTTGAACACCCACTTCTTCACCGGATCGATGATCACCACCGCACCGGCCAGGGAGATGAAGGGGATCTCCGCCTGCTCGACCAGCGGTACGGCGGCCATGGTGGCGCCGGTGGTGCTGCCGCCGACGATGATGTCCACGCCGTCGGACTCGATGAGGCGCTTGACGAAG
>JAQVKR010000498.1 GCA_028694565.1 Gammaproteobacteria bacterium
CTCGCCTTCCGGGATGCGGGCGGATCCCTCCCCTCCGCCCTCCATGCCGGACCCCGACCCGCCCGCGGGTCATCCGCCGGTCATTTGCCGGTGCCAGCCTGTCCCCCGCCGGGCCGCAATCCATAGCGGGATTGTCGGAGACCGCACCAGGCTTTAGGCTGTAGGGAAGACCGCGGCTATCGCGCAGGCGGATCGATGACCCGCCGCTCATCGGCCAGCGCCACGTTCGCCGCGCCTGCTCCGCCCGATTTCCCCGCGGCCCTTGAGCGGAGCAGCAACGGGACAGCAAAGGTGCCATCTATGTTCACACGCCTGGCCAGACGGGAGGATGCGGGGCATATCGCCTGCATCTACAACCAGGTCATCGAGGAGCGCTCCGCCACCTTCGAGACCGAGCACCGCAGCCTGGAGAGCATCCTGGACTGGATGGAGAAGGCGATGCCGGTCGTGGTGGTGGAGGCGGACCAGGCCATCGCCGGCTTCTCCGCCTGCTTCCCCTACCGCCCCCGCCCCTGCTATCAGGGCGTCGCGGAGTTCTGCATCTACGTCCAGAAGGAGTGGCGAAGGCAGGGCGCCGGAACGCTGGCCCTGGAGCGGCTGATGACCGAGGCGGAGCAGGCCGGGATGTGGAAGATGGTCGCCCGCGTGTTCCCGGAGAACAGCGCCGGCATGCGGCTGCTGGAGCGCACCGGCTTCCGGGTGGTCGGCACCTACCAGCGCCACGCCCGGCTGGACGACGAGTGGCGCGACGTGCACATCCTGGAGTACCTCCTCTCCAACGCCCGCAACGGACTGACCCGGCCCGAGTAGGCCCGCCCTTTACCCACGAATCGGCCCTCAGCGAGTCGCTGGGCGGTCAGGCGCAAGGCGCGGCGGCTCGCCGCGGGGGACGGCGGGACCGGCGCTCACGATTCGTTGGCGACGCCGTGGGGGACGTGACCCGCGGTGACGTGCCGCGCGGCGGACTCCACGTGCCCCTGCTGATCGTCGAAGAAGATGTCGGCGCCGAACACCCGCAGGAACTCCCCCTTGTCCATGCCGCCGAGGAAGATGGCCTCGTCGATGCGGATGTCCCAGGCGCGCAGGGTACGGATGACCCGCTCGTGGGCCGGCGCCGAACGGGCGGTGACCAGCGCGGTGCGGATGGGCGCGTGGGCCGGGTCGGGGTACTCCTTCTGGATCCGGTGCAGGGCGGCGAGGAAGTTCTTGAACGGCCCGCCGGCGAGCGGCGTGCGCGCGGCGCTGCGTTCGCTTTCCGCGAACCGGGCCAGCCCCTCGGTCTTGAAGACCCGCTCCGCCTCGTCGGAGAACAGCACGGCGTCGCCGTCGAAGGCGATGCGCAGCGGCCCCGGCGGACCCGCCTCCGGGCGTTCCGTGCGCGCCGGAATGATGGTGGCGGCGGCGCAGCCCGCCTCCAGGGCGGCGCGCACATCCCCGGGCTCGGCGGAGAGGAACAGATGGGCGCCGAAGGCGGCCACGTACCGGTAGGGCGGATCCCCGCTGCTGAAGGCGGCCCGGGTGATGGTCAGCCCGTGGTGCTGGATGGAGTTGAAGACCCGCAGCCCGGTGTCGGCGCTGTTGCGCGAGAGGAGAATCACCTCCACCCGCGGATTGTCGCCGGAGAGGGTGTTGATGGCCAGCAGCTTGCGCACCAGCAGGAAGGCCATGCCCGGGTCCAGCGGCACCTCCTCGCGCTCGATCTGGTAGCGGCTGTAGGCCTCCACCCCCTCCTCCTCGAACACGCGATGGCTCTCCTCCAGGTCGAACAGCGCCCGCGAGGAGATCGCCACCACCAGCTTGTCACCCAGATCCACGGCCATGATGTTATTAAACCACGAAAGAACGTGAAGATTTTAATAGACAGGATTTACAGGATGCACAGGATTAAGGATGTATTCGGTATTAGGTTTTAAGTTTCATTCCGGTCGTCGGGCAGTTGGGGCAGTGCATGCGCTCAAGTCATTCATCACGACTGTCGGAGCAGCTTGCCTTCCGCTTGTCACCATCTGCGCAATCTGCGGATAACAGGTTTGTTTTTGTTTCATCCCGTCAATCCCGTCAATCCTGTCTATTCAAGAAAACCGTCACCCGTCGAAGTCGCCGGGCGCCCATTCCCGCCAGCCGGCGAGCAGGGGGAAGTAGAGGCCGAGGCGGATGGGGCGATCCTCGCGCAGGGCCATGAGGCGGGCGTAGCGCTCGAGCTGCTCACGGTAGCGCTCCTGCTCGCGGTCGAGGAACGCCTCCACCCCGCCGCCCTCGTGGGCGCTGGTCTTGTAGTCGACGATCCAGCGCACGCCGTCGGCGTCGATGAAGGTCCGGTCCATGATCACGTGCACCAGCTGGTCGCCGAGCACCCCGGTCAGGGGGTATTCGCAGCGGGCCTCCCGCTGGCCGGGATCGAGAATCCAGCGCCCGCGGGGATCCTCCAGGCAGCGGCGCAGGGTGGCGATGACCCGGTCCGCCGCCTCCTCCAGCGCCCGCCGCGCCACCCCGCGCCGGGCCAGCGCCGCGCGGCAGACCGGCCGCAGGGAGGCCAGCCGCGCGGCCGGCCAGTGCCCGCCCTGCAGCCCCATGTTCTGCAG
>JAQVKR010000049.1 GCA_028694565.1 Gammaproteobacteria bacterium
CTGATCCCGGTCCCCGTCGGCGCCTTCGCCGCTGTAGAGCGGCCGGTAGCGGACCTCCACCGGGTAGGTCCGGCCCGAGACCTCCAACACCGGCGCGCCGCCGAAAAAGCGCGAGAAACGCTGCGGCTCGATGGTGGCCGAGGTGATGATCACCTTCAGATCGGGACGCCGCGGCAGCAGCTGCCGGATGTAGCCGAGCAGGAAGTCGATGTTGAGGCTGCGCTCGTGGGCCTCGTCGATGATGAGGGTGTCGTACTGCTCCAGGTGACGGTCGCCCTGGGTCTCCGCCAACAGGATGCCGTCGGTCATCAGCTTGATGTGGGTGTCGCCGCCGCCACGGTCGGTGAAGCGCACCTTGTAGCCCACCGCCTGCCCGAGCGGCGTACCCAGCTCCTCGGCAATCCGCTGGGCCACGTTGCGGGCGGCGATTCGGCGGGGCTGGGTGTGGCCTATCAGGCCCTCGACGCCACGCCCCAGTTCGAGGCATATCTTGGGCAGCTGGGTGGTCTTGCCCGAGCCGGTCTCGCCGGCGATCACCACCACCTGGTGGTCGCGGATCGCGTCGGCAATGACATCCCGCTGGGCGGATACCGGGAGTTCAGGGGGAAATTCGGGGACGGGCAGCGCGGCGCGGCGCCGCTCCCGGCGCGCCGCGGAGACCCGGATCTCCGCTTCCAGCGCCGCCAGCTTCTCCACGTCCACGCCCCGGTCCGCGAGCCTGCGGAGGCGTCCGCGCAGGCGGCGGCGGTCGGCGAGCATGCACGTCCGCAGTGCCGCCTGCAGGGTCTTGACGGCCTGTTCGGGAGTCATTTCAGGGCGTGGAAACCGTGGCGGAGCGGGCCGCCGCGCGGTCTGCGCGGCGGCCCGCCGGCTGCGGCCGGGCGATCAGAGATTGTCGCGCCGAACGACCACCTCGGCGCTCGCGCGGAGGGTTTCGCTGTAGTAGAGATAGTCGTTGTCACCGAAACCACGCACCAGCTGCTGCGCGAGCCGGCGCCGCTGTCCGGCCTCGGCGGCGGCGGGATCGCCGTCAACCACACCCTTGAGCACCACCACGGCGTAGTCGCCGCCGGGCAGGGAGGCGCCGTCGATGCTCGAGGCGCCCGCCTGCGGACGGGGCATGGCGAACGCGGCGCGCAGGACGGCGGTATCCAGCTCCGGCGCGTTGCGCCCGACGCTCGCGGGCGGCTGCCACTTCAGCGAGTGTTCCGCGGCCGCGGCCTCCGGCGTCTGGCCGCCGCGGATGGCGGCCAGCACCTGCTGCCCCAGCTCGCGCGCGCGCTCCTCGGCCTGCGCCCGCACCAGGGTCGCGCGAATGGCCCCGCGCACCGTCTCCAGCGGCTGGGGCGCGGACGGACGGTGTTCCTGGACCCGCAGGACGAGGTAGCGGTTGGTATCGAGCTCCAGAACCTCGCTGTTGTTGCCGTTCAGCACATCGTCGCTGAAGGCGGCCTCGATCACCCGCGGGTTCCCGGCGATGCCGGTACCGCCATTGCGACCGAACCAGTCGGTGCTCTGCACGGACATGCCGAGCGCATCCGCCGCCGGCTGCAGGGAATCAGGCTGCTCGTAGGCGAGGTTGGTCAGGGTTTCCGCCTTCTCGTAGAACTCGGCCTCGGCCTCATGGCGCGTATAGTCGCGACGCACCTGGTCGAGAGCCTCCTCGAAGCTCTTGGTCGCGCCGGGACGCACATCCAGGAGCTTGATGATGTGGACGCCGAAGGCGGTTTCCACGGGCTCCGAAATCTCCTCCGGCTGCAGGCCGTAGACCGCCTCCTCGAACGCCGGGTCCATGACGCCGCGGCCGAAGAAACCGAGGTCGCCGCCCTGGCTGGCGGAACCGGGATCATCGGAGTTCGCCTGGGCCAGCGCGCCGAAATCGGCACCTTCGCGCAGCTGTGCCAGCAGGTCCCCGGCCTTCTGCCGCGCGGCCGCCATGGCCTCCTCGTCCTTCGGGTCCGCCTGGATCAGGATATGGGCGGCGCGGCGCGCGCCCTCGGTCCGGTAGCTGTCGAGATGGGCCTCGTAGTAGGCCTTCAGGGCCGCGTCGGCGGGCTGCAGCTGCGCGGCGATGGACTCGACCGACAGCTCCAGGTAATTCACCTTCACCTGCTCCTCGGTCACGTAGCGATCGCGGTTGTCGTCGTAGTACCGCTCGACGTCCGCATCGCTGACGGTGGCCTGGCCGGTGAAGGCGTCGGCGGAAACGGTGAGGAATCCCACCTCGCGCCGCTGATCGCGCAAACGCAACGCCTCGTCGACCTCCAGCGGCGTGGCGAACTCGGTCACGGTGATCCCGGTCTCCACCTGGTCGGTGAGCATGCCGCTGCGCAGGCTCGCCTCGAAACCGGCCGGACTGTAGCCGCTGCCGCGCAGGCGCGACTCGTACAGGGACTTGTTGAAAGCGCCGTTGCTCTGGAACTCGGACATGGCGTGGATCCGGGTCGCGAGCTGCTCGTCGCCGATGCGGAACCCGGCATCGGCGGCGCCCTGCAGCAGCAACTGGTTGCGGATGATGCCCTCGATCACGCTCTCCCGCAGCATCTCCTCGCTCACCTGTCCCGAGTTATTGCCGAGCAACGCCTCGAACTGCCGGCGCTGCTGCTGGTAGAGCTGCTGGAATTCCCCCCGGTCCACTTCGGTGCCGTTGATCTCCATCACGGTCACGGAGGCCCCGGAACCGAAATAGGAGTTGATGCCCCAGAGCGCGAAGGGAATGCTGATCAAGATGACGATGGCCCAGGCAATCCAACCCTGCGCCTTCTCCCTGATATCCTGCAGCATCTGCTTTATCCTCGTTCGATCACAAGCGGTCCAGCGTAGCCAATTCAGGCGCCGGTGACAAACCGGGCGAACGCCGGGCGGGTGATAAAAATAAAAAAGGGCGCACCCTCGCGGGTGCACCCTTTTCAGTGTTGGCGGAGTGGACGGGACTCGAACCCGCGACCCCCGGCGTGACAGGCCGGTATTCTAACCAACTGAACTACCACTCCGTGAACTGGTGGGTGCTGAGGGGTTTGAACCCCCGACCCTCGCCTTGTAAGGGCGATGCTCTCCCAGCTGAGCTAAGCACCCAGGGAGGCGCGTTAGTTTACAGCATCCTTGAGTGCCTTGCCAGCTTTGAAAGCCGGAATCCGCGCGGCCTGGATCTCGATGTTCTCACCGGTCTGCGGGTTGCGTCCGGTCCGCGCGGCGCGCTCGCGCACGGTGAAGGTACCGAAGCCAACCAGACTGACCTGCTCACCCCGCTGCAGGGCGGTGGTGATGGCGGAAACCATGGCATCCACTGCACGACCGGCGGCGGCTTTGGAAACGTCAGCTTCAGCGGCGATCGCGTCAACGAGTTCGGACTTGTTCACAGGTGTTCCCCCCTCAAGTTCGTCGTGCTTTCCGGCGGTGTGGGATGCCTCCGCGGGAGGCGCACTTTATACCAACAGGCCCACAAAGCCGTCAAGCGGATAGTCGAAAATATTTAACCCGGACCCGGAGAAACACAGGGCGGCGCGACATTCGAACCACGCTGCGGTTACCGGCCTCGGGTCCCAGAACATTTTCCTTACAGGAAATGCAACACTGCGGACTGCGGGTGCGGCACTGGCTGTGAGGATGGCGCCGGAGGCCACCGTCCCGTGCTCAGAACCGACAGGTGCAAAAGCCCGGCGCCTGGCTCGGGGCGGCTGCCCGTCCCTGGCCGGCCCGCTGCGCCGCCGCACCGGTGAATCTTCGGAGTCTCCCCCTGGCGAAGCGCTGTACGGTTCCACATCCGTTCAGCGGCACACCGGGAGATACTACGTCAGTGGAACGCACCTGTTAAGGTCCCAGCACCACTTTTGCGAATTATGACCCGCGGGGAGGTTCGCGACAGGCATTCGCGCAGCCGGCCGCCGCGCATCCGCTCCGGGTCGGGAGGGCGCGACCCACGCCCGGAGGCACAGGCCCGGCGGCGACCGGGACGGGATTGAGCGCCGCGGCTCCGGAGAGGCATCACCCTGAACGCGGAACCAGCCGCGCGGCGTATTCCGCCGGGCGGCTGGCTCCACATTCGGAATCGGCATGCACCGGGGTGGCGTCCACGTCGGGAGGTGCTGGCGGCGCATCCATGCGCAGCTCGGGGCAAGGGGCCGTGCGCAGTCCACGGCCCGAGTCCTTGCCCGGCGCCGCAGCACCGTCATGGCGCTATCGGGGAAGCCCGGCGGGCGGGGATCCGCCGGCCGGCCGTCCGGTGGCGCGCTGCAAGCGCCTGCCGGCGCGAATCACCGCCCTAGTGCGTGCCGATGCGCGTGTTCCTCTTGCCCTTCTCGGCCTTGGCCTTGGGCGCCACACTCTCGGTCGGCGACTCATCCTTGGCCGGCAGGGGCTCGGGAACATGCTGCAGGGCGACCTCGAGAACCTGGTCGATCCATTTGACCGGGATAATCTCGAGATCCTGCTTGATGTTCTTCGGTATCTCCTTCAGATCACGCTTGTTCTCTTCGGGGATCACCACCCGGCCGATGCCGCCGCGGTGGGCCGCCAGCAGCTTTTCCTTCAGCCCGCCGATGGGCAGCACCTCGCCACGCAGGGTGATCTCGCCGGTCATGGCCACATCGGCGTGCACGGGAATTCCGGTCAACGAGGAGACCAGGGCCGTGCACATGCCCACGCCGGCGCTCGGACCATCCTTGGGTGTGGCCCCCTCCGGCACGTGGATGTGGATATCACGCTTTTCGTAGAACTCGGGTTCGATGCCCAGGGCCGCGGCCCGGCTGCGCACCACGGTCATGGCGGCCTGGATGGACTCCTGCATCACGTCGCCCAGGCGCCCGGTGAACACGGCCTTGCCCTTGCCCGGCACCGCCACGGCCTCGATGGTGAGCAGCTCGCCACCCACCTCCGTCCAGGCCAGCCCGGTCACCTGCCCCACCTGATCCTGCTCCTCCGCCCGACCGAAGCGGAAGCGCTTCACGCCCAGATAGTGCTCCAGGCTCTTGGGTGTGATGCTGATTTTCCGCTCCTTGGGCTTGAGCAGCACTTCCTTCACCACCTTGCGGCAGATCTTGGAGATTTCCCGCTCCAGGCTGCGCACGCCGGCCTCCCGGGTGTAGTAGCGGACGATGTCGCGCATGGCCGCCTCGGTGAGGGCGAGCTCGCTCTCCTTCAGCCCGTTTTCGCGGATCTGCTTCGGGACCAGGTAGCGCTGGGCGATATTGACCTTCTCATCCTCGGTATAGCCGGGGATGCGGATGACCTCCATGCGGTCGAGCAGGGGCGCCGGGATGTTCAGCGAGTTGGCCGTGGCCACGAACATCACGTCGGACAGGTCGTAGTCCACCTCCAGGTAGTGATCATTGAAGGTGTGATTCTGCTCCGGATCGAGAACCTCCAGCAGCGCCGAGGAGGGATCGCCGCGGAAATCCATCGCCATCTTGTCGATCTCGTCGAGCAGGAACAGCGGATTGCGCGTCCCGATCTTGGAGAGCTTCTGGATGATCTTGCCCGGCATGGAGCCGATATAGGTGCGGCGGTGACCGCGGATCTCGGCCTCGTCGCGCACGCCGCCGAGGGACATGCGGGTGAACTTGCGGTTCGTCGCCCGGGCGATGGAGCGGCCGAGCGAGGTCTTGCCCACGCCGGGCGGGCCCACCAGGCAGAGAATCGGTCCCTTGAGTTTCCGCACCCGCGTCTGGACAGCGAGATATTCGATAATCCGCTCCTTGACCTTCTCCAGGCCATAGTGATCGGCTTCGAGAATCTCCTCGGCCTTGGCCAGGTCACGGCTGACCTTGGTGCGCTTCTTCCACGGCACGCCCACCAGCCAGTCGATGTAGTTGCGGACCACCGTCGCCTCGGCGGACATGGGCGACATCATCTTCAGCTTGTTCAGCTCGGCGGCGGCCTTATCCTTGGCCTCCTTGGACATGCCCGACTCCTCGATCCTGCGGGCGAGATCCTCGATTTCGTTGGGCGCGTCCTCCAGCTCACCCAGCTCCTTCTGGATGGCCTTCATCTGCTCGTTGAGGTAGTACTCGCGCTGGCTCTTCTCCATCTGCCGCTTGACGCGGTTGCGGATACGCTTCTCGACCTGCAGCAGGTCGATCTCCGACTCCATCAGGCCGATGAGGTGCTCGAGGCGCTCACGGGCACTGCGGATTTCGAGGATTTTCTGCTTCTCCTCGATCTTGAGCGACATGTGCGCCGCCACGGTGTCGGCCAGGCGATCGGGGTCCTCGATCCCGGCCAGGGAGGTCAGGATCTCCGGCGGGACCTTCTTGTTCAGCTTCACGTACTGGTCGAACTGGGCGATGACCGAGCGGGAGAGAACCTCCGACTCGCGTTCGTCCAGCCGCTCCTGGGGCAGGACGGCAATCTCCGCCTTGAAGAAGGGATCGTCAGAGACGAAGCGGCTGATCTCGGCGCGCTGGGCGCCCTCCACCAGCACCTTCACCGTGCCGTCGGGGAGCTTGAGCAACTGCAGGATCGTGGACAGGCTGCCGATGGTGTAGATGTCGCCCTGCTCCGGATCATCCTGGGTCGCGCTCTTCTGGGCCACCAGCAGTATCTGCTTGTCCTCGGCCATCGCCGCCTCCAGGGCGTTGATGGACTTTTCCCGGCCAACGAACAGCGGGATCACCATGTGCGGATAGACCACCACATCGCGCAAGGGAAGAACTGGCAGGACCAGGCTTTCGGACTGGAAGTGCTCTTGCTGCTCCATATTGGAGTACCTCGTTGGCTGGGGACCTGACGGGCCCGAATCTGCGTCCCAGGAAACACCCGAGTATCGCGCTGGGTTATTATATGCGGACCGCGGCGGTGGATTTCAAGTACAGCGGAAGGATATTTCTGCCCGGAACCGGTCGCCGGCCGGCCGTTCCGGCACGGGCGCGACCGCGGACCGGGCGGGGACCCCTCCCCGCCCGGTCCGCGGGTCTCAGTTCTTGTCGGAAGCGAGGCGCTGGGGTGTCTCGGTGTTCTCGTAGATCAGCAGGGGTTCCGACTCGCCCCGGATGACCGACTCGTCCAGCACCACCTTGGTCAACCCTTCCACGGAGGGGATGTCGTACATGGTGTCGAGGAGCGCGCCTTCCACGATGGAGCGCAGGCCGCGGGCGCCGGTCTTGCGCTCCATGGCCTTGCGGGCGATGGCGCGCAGGGCGTCCTCGCGGAACTCCAGTTCCACGTCGTCCATCTCGAACAGGCGTGAATACTGCTTGGTCAGGGCGTTCTTGGGCTCGGTGAGAATCTTCATCAACGCCGCCTCGTCAAGCTCCTCCAGGGTCGCGACCACCGGCAGGCGGCCGACGAACTCCGGGATCAGGCCGTACTTGATGAGGTCCTCGGGCTCCACGTCGCGGAGCGTCTCGCTGATGCTGCGCTTGTCGTCCCGCGGCCGCACCTCGGCGGAGAAGCCGATTCCGCCCTTCTCCGACCGGCTGCGGATGATCTTCTCCAGGCCGGCGAAGGCCCCGCCGCAGATGAACAGGATGTTGGAGGTGTCCACCTGCAGGAACTCCTGCTGGGGATGCTTGCGCCCCCCCTGGGGCGGCACCGAGGCCACCGTGCCCTCGATGAGCTTCAGCAGCGCCTGCTGCACCCCTTCACCCGAAACGTCGCGGGTGATGGAGGGGTTGTCCGACTTGCGCGAGATCTTGTCGATCTCGTCTATGTAGACGATGCCGGTCTGGGCCTTGTCCACATCGTAGTCGCACTTCTGCAACAGCTTCTGGATGATGTTCTCGACGTCCTCGCCCACGTACCCGGCCTCGGTGAGGGTGGTCGCGTCGGCGATGGTGAAGGGCACGTTGAGCAGCCGGGCGAGGGTTTCCGCCAGCAGCGTCTTGCCGCAGCCGGTGGGCCCGATGAGCAGGATGTTGCTCTTGGCGAGTTCCACGTCCTCGCGATTGACCTTAGTGCGCAGGCGCTTGTAGTGGTTGTAGACTGCCACGGAGAGAACGCGCTTCGCATGCCCCTGGCCAATCACGTACTCGTCCAGGATCGTGTGGATCTCGTGGGGGGTGGGCAGCTTGTCGCCCTTGCCCTGGGTGGCGTGCTCCTGCACCTCCTCGCGGATGATGTCGTTGCACAGCTCCACGCACTCATCGCAGATGAACACGGAAGGACCGGCGATCAGCTTACGCACCTCGTGCTGACTTTTGCCGCAGAACGAGCAGTACAGAAGCTTTCCGCCGTCGTCCCGGGTGTTCTGATCGTTACTCATAACCCCACCTCACCTGGTAATGCGCATCCTTCCAGGTGTCAAGATGCAGACAAATGCGCAGATTTGCAACCCTACGGAGCCTGGGTGCCCAAGCCGATGACCCACGCCCAAAAGGTGTCAGACAGCGGCCTTGATTCGTGGTTCCGGCGTCTACTCGTCCTTGCCCCGGGCGGGTGTTCCGCGCTGGGTCAGGACCGAGTCGATCAGGCCGTAGGCCACGGCGTCATCCCCGCTCATGAAATTGTCGCGATCGGTATCCACGCGAATCTTGTCAAGGGGCTGCCCGGTATGGTTGGCAAGAATCTTGTTCAGGCGATCCCGGGTCTGGAGCATCTCGCGGGCATGGATCTCGATATCCGAGGCCTGGCCCTGCACGCCGCCCAGGGGCTGGTGGATCATGATGCGCGAGTGCGGCAGGGCGTGGCGCTTGCCCGCCGCGCCGGCGGTGAGCAGCAGCGCCCCCATGCTCGCCGCCTGCCCGATGCACATGGTGCTCACGTCGGGCTTGATGAACTGCATGGTGTCGTAGATGGCGAGCCCGGCGCTGACGGAGCCCCCGGGCGAATTGATGTAGAGGTGGATATCCTTGTCCGGATTCTCCGACTCGAGGAACAGCATCTGGGCCACCACCAGGTTGGCCATGTAATCCTCCACCGGCCCCACCAGGAACACCACCCGCTCCTTCAGCAGGCGCGAGTAGATATCGTAGGCCCGTTCACCGCGGGCCGACTGCTCCACCACCATGGGCACCAGGTTCAGGGCTTGAATGTCGGACATGTAAGTTCCTCTGTGCGGACTATGCAAAGCGGCCCGTGAATCGGCCCGGCGCCGCTGCGACGGTGGCTGCCGGTGCGCTGCGCCGCCCCGGAGGGCGGCGAGTGCCAGCTTATCAGGCCCCTTCTCCCACTTTCATCAACTCGTTGAACGGGGTTTCCTTCTCCGTGACCTGGGCCTGGCCCAGGATCCAGTCCACCACCTGATCCTCGAGCACCACCGATTCGAGCTCGGACATCTGGTCCTTGCGGCTGTAGTACCACTTGACCACCTGCTCCGGGTCCTCGTAGGCCGCCGCGATGTTCTCGATGGTGCCGCGCAGGCGCTCCGGATCCACCTTCATCTGGTTGGCCTGGATGATTTCGGCCAGGATGAGCCCCAGCTTGATGCGCCGTTCGGCCTGCTCGGTGAACATCTCGTCGGGGAGCTTCATGTCCGCGCCACCGCCGAACTGCATCCGCGCCTGTTCCTGGAGGCGGCCGATCTCCTCGGTGATCAGTGCCTTCGGAATCTCGATGGGATTGGCCCCGATGAGCCCGTCCATCACCTGATTCTTGACCGTGTTCTTGATGGTCTGGTCCAGTTCGCGCTGCATGTTCTCGCGCACCTGCTCGCGCAGGCTCTCCAGATCGCCGTCGGCGACCCCGAAGGACTTGGCGAACTCCTCGTTGACCTCCGGCAGCCTCGGCTCCTCCACGGCGGTGAGCCGGACCTTGAACTGGACCGGCTTGCCCGCCACCTCCTTGGCCGGATAGTCCTCGGGGAACTGGAGATCCAGGGTGCGCTCCTCGCCGGGCGCGGCGCCCAGCATCCCCTCCTCGAACCCGGGGATGAAGCGGCCGCTGCCGAGCACCAGCCGGGCGCCCTCGGCCTTGTTGCCCTGGAAGCCCTCGCCGTCGATGGTGCCCTCGAAGTCCATCACCAGCTGATCGCCGTCCTGCGCCGGGCGCTCGACGGCCTCCCAGGTGGTGCGCTGCTTGCGCAGGGTCTCGATCATGCGATCGATGTCGGTCGCCTCGATGCCGGTGACGGGACGCTCAATCTTGATCTGCTCCATGCCGGCCAGGGTCAGCTCGGGATAGACCTCGAACACCGCCGTGTAGGCCAGCGACTTGCCCGGCTCCATGCTGGTGGGCTCGATCTCGGGACGGCCGGCGGGACGGAGCTTCTCCTGGCTGATGGCCTCGTAGAAACTCGACTGCAGCACCTCGCCGATCACCTCGTGCCGGATCTGCTCTCCGAAGCGGTTCTGGACCACCTTCATGGGCACCTTGCCGGGACGGAAGCCATCCAGGCGCACACTGCCGGCCATCTTCTTCAGGCGCTGCTGCACTTCGCTGTCGATCCGCTCCGCGGGAACCTCCACGGACAGGCGGCGCTCAAGACCCTCGGTCGTTTCCACTGAAACCTGCATGTCTCCACTCCAATCAACGGCATGGCCGGCACGCCGTGTCGTTCTCAAAGATTCATGGGGAGGCCGTCCGGATCCACGGCGGCCGCTGGCCGCGCGCCCATCAGGCCTGAATTGGTGCGAAAGGAGAGACTCGAACTCTCACGGGTTCCCCCACTGGAACCTAAATCCAGCGCGTCTACCAATTCCGCCACTTTCGCCTGATTATCCACGGCAATCGGGATAGTATACTAACGCAGCACCCGCCAAAGCCACCTTCGGAAAACCGCCGGACGCCCGGAGCGCCGGGCGCGCCGGGCGTCGGTCCGGACCCGCCCTGAAGCCCACGGCGCGGCTCCGCCGCACCCGGATCGGCCACCGCGGGACCGCGACGAACACAACCCGGCGGCGGCAAAAAAAAAGGTTCATCGCGCATTTCCGGGAAAAGCGGCGCGGATTTTCAGGAAGAAGTATTCCTGGTCGCGGAATCCATAGGCCATGCGCTTGATGACCTTGATGCGGTTGTTGATGCCCTCCAGCAGGCTGGTG
>JAQVKR010000050.1 GCA_028694565.1 Gammaproteobacteria bacterium
CCTGATTTATCTCTATATCCTCATCACCGCCGCGGTTGTCGTGGGCGTCAGCAGCCTGTTCCTGTGCCCCCTGAACCCCTGGTGCCGCCGCGACTGAGCCTATGCCCGCGCCGGTGCGGCTGCTATGCTCCGCCACCATGAGCGACCCGGATTCCATCCTTTTCATTGACACGCCCGAGGCCCTGGAGCGTTTCTGCGCCCGGATCGCGGATGCCGACTGGCTGGCCCTGGATACCGAGTTCCTGCGCGAGAAGACCTACTACCCGCGCCTGTGCCTGCTCCAGGCCGCCACGCCGGAGCTGACCGCCTGCATCGATCCCCTGGCGCTGGAGCACCTGGATCCCCTGCTCGAGCGGCTCTATGACCCGGCGGTCACGAAGGTGATGCACGCCTGCCACCAGGACCTGGAGATCCTGTTCCAGCTGCGGGGCTCCGTGCCGGCACCGATCTTCGACACCCAGCTGGCCGCCCCCCTGCTCGGCCACGCCGAGCAGATTGGCTACGGCAACCTGGTGGAGGCGGTGCTCGGGGTGAAGCTGGAGAAGGGGCACGCCCGCGCCGACTGGACCCGGCGTCCGCTGCCCGAGGCGCAGCTCCGCTACGCCGCCGACGACGTGATCTATCTCGCGCGCCTCTACCCGATCCTGCGCGAGGCGCTGGCGGAGCGGGGCCGGCTGGCCTGGCTGGACGAGGATTTCGCCGGGCTGTCGGACCCGGAACGCTACATCGTCCACCCCGAGCAGGCCTGGCAGCGCATCCGCTCCGCGGAGCGGATGCGCGGCCCGCGGCTGGCGGTGCTCCAGGCCCTGGCCGCCTGGCGCGAGGAAACGGCCCGGCGCGAGGACCGGCCGCGCGGCTGGCTGATGCGCGACGAGGTGCTGGAGGACATCGCCCGGCAGCTGCCCGCCGGCATGGACGATCTGGCCCGCGTGCGCGGGCTGCACGAACAGACCCTGCGCCGCAACGGCGAGGCGCTGCTGGCGGTGGTGCGCGAAGCCCGCGATCGAACGCCCGCGGAGCGCCCCGCCCACCGCCGCTCCGAGCGCTGCACCCCGGGTCAGGAAGCGCTGGTGGAGCTGCTCGAGGCGGTGGTGCACCGGGTCGGCCTGGAGGAGTCCCTCAACCCCGCCGTGCTCGCCCCGCGCAAGGCCCTGGAGCGGCTGGTGCGCGGCGAGCCCACCCCGGAGCTGGCCCGCGGCTGGCGTCGCGCCCTGGTGGGCGACGACCTCCATGCCGTCCTGCGCGGCGAGCGCGCCGTGACGGTGGAGGACGGCCACCTGCGGCTGATCCCGGTGACCTGAGGCAGGGATCACATAGACAGGATTTACAGGATTGACGGGATTTAAAGACTGTCTATCCGCAAATTACGCAGAGTGGCTACAACGGGACGGCCGCGAAGCGAAAGCTCCCGCGGCCATTCTTGTTCAGCGCCGGCTCTTGCGCCAGCGCTATCCAGCGCCCGGACCGACTTAATCCCCAATACGTAAAACCCAACCCGAATATTTCATAATATCTCTCGCCAAGACGCGAAGAACGCCAGGAAAACAAGGTATTGACGGTCTTATACAGCAACGGCCCTCGTACAGGACGATGCTCGATGCGCCATTCATAATGGTCTTGATCATTCCGAACCTTGGCGTTCCTGGCGATCTTGGCGAGAAAAATCCGGGCTGATACGACTTTTCAATCCTGTAAGTCCTGTAAATCCTGTCTATTCCGGTTCTTATCAATATCAGGTGTTGACGCGGTTGTAGCCGTCGAGGGCGGCGATCTGGTAGGCCTCGGCCAGGGTCGGGTAGTTGAACACCGTTTCCAGGAAGTACTCCAGCGTGCCGCCGAGGATGAGCACGGTCTGGCCGATGTGGATGAGCTCGGTGGCGCCCTCGCCGAGGATGTGCACGCCGAGAATGCGGTGGTCCTTGAGATCGAAGAGCAGCTTCAGCATGCCGTCCTGCAGCCCCATGATCTGGCCGCGGGCGGTCTCGCGCAGGCGCGCGATGCCGGTCTCGTAGGCGATGCCCTGCTTCGCCAGCTCCTGCTCGGTCATGCCCACCATGCTCATCTCCGGCACCGAGTAGATGCCGAAGGGGAAGTCCGCCGGTCCCTTGCAGCCCACGCCCTGGAAGATGTGGCACGCGGCCTGCCGGCCCTGCTGCATGGAGGTGGAGGCGAGCGCCGGAAAGCCGATGACGTCGCCGGCGGCGTAGATATGGGGCACCGCGGTCTGGTAGTTGTCGTTGACGTGGATGCGGTGCCGCTCATCGGCCTCCAGGCCCGCGTTCTCCAGCTTCAGGGAAGTGGTGCAGCCGATGCGCCCGGCGGCGAACAGCACCACCTCGGAGCGCACCTGCTTGCCGCTGCGCAGGTGGGTGACCACCTGGCCGTCGCCGGTCTTCTCCAGCCGCTCCACCTGCTCGCCCAGGCGCAGCACCATCCCCCGGTCGCGGCACTGGTGCATGAACTCCTGCACGATCTCCCGGTCCATGAACCCGAGCAACCCCTCGCGCCCGTCCACCAGGGTCACCGGGATGTCGAGCGTGCTGAACAGGCTGGCGTACTCCACCCCGATCACCCCCGCCCCCACCACGGTCAGTGAGCGGGGCAGGTTGCGCAGCTTCAGCACGCTGTCGCTGTCCAGCACGCGCTCGTCGTCGAAGGGAATCCCGTCCGGGCGCTGCGGCCGGGTGCCGGTGGCGATCAGGACATGCTCCGCCTCCAGCTCCTCCACCTCGCCGTCGGGGCCTTCCACGCACAGGCGATGGGCATCGATGAAGGAGGCGCTGCCCCGGAGCACGTGGATGCCGTTGCGGGCCAGCTGGTTCTCGATCACCTCGATCTCGTGCCGCACGGTGATCTCCAGCCGCTGCATCAGGTCGCCGATGGTGAGATCCGGCTTGAGCCGGTAGCTGCGGCCGTAGAGACCGCGCTGATCGGTGCCCGAGAGATACAGGGCGGCCTCGCGCAGGGTCTTGCTGGGAATCGTTCCGGTGTGCACCGACACCCCGCCCACCCGGTCGCCGCGCTCGACCATGGCCACGCGCCGCCCGTACTTGGCGGTCTGGATCGCCGCCTTCAGCCCCGCCGGTCCACTGCCGATCACCACCAGGTCGTAATGCCGCATGTCGCCTCCCGCGCGCCGAGAACCATGGAGCGGAACCGTCCGGCGCGTTCCGTCCCGCCACCTGCACCCATCCGGGCCACGGCCCGCCCCCCGCTTGAAGCGCCGCGGGGGCTTTGCCGGATCAGTAAATAGCATAGCGGGCCCGCCGGCGCATGGGTGCCGCGGAGCACAGCTCCGCACCCCGGGTGTACAATGGCGGGAAACCGAGACGCGGCCCCAGCCGCGCCCCAGCGCTGCCGGATGCGGGAACAACGGAATGGAAGCTGCCGCTTCCCGTCGGAGATTCAACAGGGACCCGCACAATGCTGTATGACATCAAGGAAACCGTTCGCCGCCAGGCCAAGACTCCCCACGAGTTGTTCATGCTCAACCTGGCCGTCTTCCACCTGCTCCTGGCCCCCGCGGCCATCGTGCTGAAGATCGGCCCCCTCGCCTTCCTCGTGCCGCTGCTGCTCTCGCTGGGCGTGATCACCTTCACCTGGGTGCGCAGCCGGCGCGCCGAGCGCGGCGATCACTGGTTCGTCATGGCCCACTGGAAGCTCGCCTTCCGCCGCTACCGCATCCTCCTCATCGCCTACGCCGTCAGCGCCGCGGTGGTCGGCGCGGGACTGCTCATCAGCGCCGGGGTGGACAAGAAGACCACCCAGGAGATCCTGCTCACCGTGTTCGAGCGCATCGCCGTGGTGCCGACCCTGATCACGGTCATGGTGTGCTTCGTGCTGGAATCGAGCGCCATCTACCAGGCCACGCGGGGCGAAGTGCCCGAGGGCCTGGCCCGTCGCTTCCCGCCGCCGGAATCGCTCCGCCTGCAGGCGGAGAAAGGCGGGGCCTGAAAACCGGCCATGCCGCGCGGCGCCCGGCCGCAGGGGGAAGAACACCGTGAAACTGCCGATCAGCGTGATTCTCGTGCTTCCGGCCCTGTTGCTGGGAGGGCTGCTGCTGGCCGCCGGCGCCCTGCTGCTCAACCGCCTGCCCTGGGATCAGCCGCCGGGCACCGCCGCGCGCCTGGCGGCCTACCTCGGCGGCAACAGCGCGGCGACCGACCCGGCGTCGGACTTCCCGGAGCTGCGTCCGCCCCGCTACGATATCCCCCCCGAGGCGCTCCACGCCGCCGTCGTCCGGGCGGTGGAAAGGCTCGGCTGGGAGACGAGCGGGCGGGACGACGGGAAGCTGCTTCTCGCGGCGGTTGTCATCACGCCGCTGCTGCGATTCCGTGACGACGTGGTGATCCGCGCCGAGCGCGCCCCCGGCGGCGGCAGCCTGCTCACCGCCCGCTCCGCCTCGCGGGTGGGACGGGCCGATTTCGGCGCCAACACCCGCCACCTGCTCGACCTGTTCGCCGCGGTGGACGGCATCGTTGCCGGAAACGCCGGGGATCGCGCCGGCTAGCCCCTGCCCCGGCGGCCCACCGGCACCATTCCGGGACGGCCCGCCAGCGCCTTGCCAGCGGTGAAATTTGCGCCACTGCGGACAAGAATTTGCTATCGTGGGCGATACCCCGGTGACCCGATGACAATACCCCTTATAGAAACAGGCTTATGCCGACCGTCGCACTGCGGTGCGACCGAACGCCTGTGTCGCTGCTTGGAGATGCAATGAAACGGCTGGACGATTTCCGCTTGAAGCTGGGCAACCAGGAGCTGGTCCCGCTGATGATTGGAGGGATGGGGGTGGACATCTCCACCTCGGCCCTGGCCCTGGAGGCCGCCCGGCTGGGCGGGGTGGGGCACATCTCCGACGCCATGGTCCCGACGGTCACGGATCGCCGCTTCAAGACCGAGTACGTCAAGGAAAAGCTCGACAAGTACAAGTTCAACCGCGACAACGCCGACAAGTCGGTGGTGCAGTTCGACCTCGGCCAGCTGGCCGAGGCCACCCGCATGCACGTGGCCCACACCATGGAGGCCAAGCGCGGCGACGGGCTCATCTTCATCAACTGCATGGAGAAGCTCGGCATGAACAACCCCAAGGCGACCCTCCGGGTCCGCCTGGCGGCCGCCATGGACGCGGGCATCGACGGCATCACCCTGAGCGCCGGCCTGCACCTGGGCTCGCTGGCGCTGGTGGAGGACCACCCGCGCTTCCGCGACGTGAAGTTCGGCATCATCGTCTCCTCGCCGCGGGCCCTGAACCTGTTTCTGCGCAAATCGGCCGCCCTGCGCCGGCTGCCCGATTTCATCGTGGTGGAAGGCCCCCTGGCGGGCGGCCACCTGGGCTTCGGCCTGGACTGGGCCCGCTACGATTTGCGCCAGATCGTGGCCGAGGTGGCGCAGTTCCTGCGCCAGAACGATATCGGCCACATTCCCGTGATTCCCGCCGGCGGCATCTTCACCGGCACCGATGCGGTGGAGTTCATGGAGGAGGGAGCCGGAGCCATCCAGGTGGCCACCCGCTTCACCGTGACCCACGAGTGCGGCCTGCCGGACGATGTGAAGCAGGAGTACTTCAAGGCCGGCGAGGAGGACATCGAGGTCAACACCATCTCGCCCACCGGCTACCCCATGCGCATGCTGAAGAACTCGCCCGCCATCGGCTCGGGCATCCGCCCCAACTGCGAGGCCTACGGCTACCTGCTCGACAGCAAGGGCCACTGCGACTACGTGGACGCCTACAACCGCGAGGTGGAGAGCCACCCCGGCGCGAAGAAAATCCAGGTGTGGGACAAGACCTGCCTGTGCACCCACATGCGCAAGTTCCAGTGCTGGACCTGCGGCCACTACACCTACCGGCTGAAGGAAACCACCCGCCAGCGCCTCGACGGCAGCTATGAGCTGCTCAGCGCCGAACACGTCTTCAACGACTATCTCCACAGCACCGGGCACCGGATCCTGCTGCCGGCGGCTTGAGGGGTCGAGAAGGATTAATGGTTAATGGTTAACAACCAAGTCGAACCGTGTTCCGTGAGTGCGTGAGTGCGTGGTGCCCTTGTCCATTCACCCCCCACCTTTCACCCCCCACCCTTATCCCCCTCATCCAGCAACAGACCCTTGGCGCGGTTGATCTGGGCGGCGAGCCAGTCGGAGCCGCCGCGATCGGGGTGCAGCTTCTGCATCAGGCGGCGGTGGGCATCGATGACGGCGTCGCGATCGGCGCCGGGCCCCAGCCCCAGGATGCGCAGCGCCTCATCCCGGCTCATGGGGCCGTCCGCCGCGGCGCCGGGGGCCTGGCCGCTGGAGCGGGCGTCGCGCCAGGCGTCGCCGTGGAGGCGGTCGAGGTAGGTCTCCAGCACCATCACCGACTGGTGATCATCCCGGCACCGCTCCAGCAGGTCCAGCAGCTCCGGCAGCTGCATGCCGTCGAGGCGCCGGCCGGCGTAGACCCCGGCCACCACCTCCCCCGCCAGGGCGCCGGAGTCGTGATCCAGGGTCATGTGCAGGTAGCGGGTCCGCACCGTCGAGCTCTGGCCGCCGGGCGTTCCGGCGGCGGCGCGGCGCTGCCGGACCGAGGCCCACGCCCGCCGCGCCAGGCCCATCGCCGGAAGCAGCCGCAGCAGGCGCTGCGCCAGGGGGATGAGGGCGGCGAACAGCGCGAACAGCCAGTTGAGGCGGCCGGTGAGCGCCAGGAACAGCAGCAGCGCCAGGCCGCCGCCCACCAGCGCCCAGCGGCCCAGGTCGCGCCAGTTGGCGCCGCGGATGCGGGGCCCGAGGAGCAGCCAGCCGATGGCGGCCACCAGCAGCGCCAGGAGGACGTAGCGGATCACCGCCTCAGCGCCTTCCCAGCTGGTGGGTGAGGGCGGGCACCGTGCCGCCGCGGCGGCGGCTGAAATCCTCCAGGGCGGCGCGCCCGCCCGCGGCGAACACCGCCACCGCGCCCAGCAGATCCCGCAGCTGACGGGCGCTGCCCGCATCGAAGGGGCAGCAGGCGCCGCCGGTCAGCTCGGCGAGGCGCCGGAACACCCGCTCCGCCACGGGGTCTCCACCCTCGTGGAACAGGAACATGGGCAGGCCCAGCAGGGCCAGCTCGCCCGCCGCGCGGTAGAGCCGCTCGGGCGTCTCCTCCATGCAGTCGCCGACGAACACCAGCGCCTGCACCCGTGCGCGCCGGGTCTCGGCGGCCCCGTGGCGAATCACCCGCTCGATCTGGGTCTGGCCGGCCCGGCAGCGCACCGCGGCCATGCGCCGTGCCAGGGCGCCGGTGTCGCTGCACCAGGGGCCCGCGTCGAACTCCTCGAAGCCGCCGTAATGGCAGAGCTGGACCTGCAGCCCGCCCAGCGCGGCGGTCTCGCGGAACATCTCCGCCTGGATGTGGGCCGCCCGGTCCCAGGTGGGCTCGCGGCTGGCCGTGGCGTCCAGCGCGAAGATGAGACGCCCGCCCTCGCCGCCGGACCGGACCGCCGGCATGGAGGCCACCTTGCGCAGGAAGGCGTTCACCTCGGTGTCCGAGGAGGCGCGGGTCAGCTTGCGGTCGGAATCACCCATCTTTGCCGTGGATTGAATCGTGACTGGTTCGGTTAGGATATATCGTAACCCGGACCCGGGGCGATCCCGGGATGCGCACCTGGCCCCATGCCGCCCATGACCGATTCGCTGCTCAACCAGTTCATCGCCACCCTGGCGCAAGCCGATCCGGACATCGATCTCGCCGCCACCGCCCTGCTGATCGCGCGCCAGGCCTATCCCGACCTGGATGCGGCCGCCTACCTGGGGCGGCTGGAGCGGATGGCCGAGGATCTGCGCGAGCGCATCGATCCCGACTATACCCCCGTCGACACCATGCTCGAGCTGAACCAGTACCTGTTCTCGGAGCTGGGCTTCGCGGGCAATCGCGAAGACTACTACGACCCGCGCAACAGCTTCCTCAACGACGTGCTCGACCGTCGGCTCGGCATACCCATCACCCTCTCCATCGTCTACCTGGAGGTGGGACGCCGGGTGGGGCTGGATCTGGAGGGCGTCCCCTTTCCCGGCCATTTCCTGGTCAAGCTCCACGTGAACGAGGGCGAGGTGATCCTGGATCCCTACGCCGGCGGCGCCTCCCTCGGCCTGGACGACCTGGAGGAGCGCATGGAACAGGCCCTGGGCAACGGCCGCCCCCTGCGCCCCCTCCTCCCCGGCCTGCTTTCCGGGACCACCAAGCGCAACATCCTGGTGCGGATGCTGCGCAATCTCCGCAGCATCTACCTCCGCCGCGCGGATCACCTCCGGGTGCTCCAGACCCTGGACTGGATACTCGCCTGCCAGCCCGGCGATGCCGAGGCCCTGCGCGACCGCGGGCTGGCCTACGAGACCCTGGAGTGCGCCAAGGCGGCCCTCGCCGACCTGCGCCGCTACCTGGAGCTGGCGCCCCGCGCCCCCGACGCCGAGTCCATCCGCGCCCGGGTCATCGATCTGCAGCGGACGGCCCGGCGGCTCAACTGACCGCCGGTCAGGAGTGAGGAGTAAAGGCGTAGACAGCAAGACTCATTCCTACGCCTCCCTCATCACCCGGACACGGGCGCAGATTCATCCTCACGGAGCGCAGGGATTGGTGAGCGTGTCCGGCCGGATGAATCCGGCCCTACGACCATCCCCCCTCACTCCGCCCGCCGCAGGCGGAACAGGGCGTTGGCGCCGCTGTCGCTGGTGAAGTAGAGGGCGCCGTCGGGGCCGTGGGCCACGCCCACCGGGCGGGCCCAGCGGGCGCCGCTCTCCGCCTGGAAGCCGTCCACCAGGTCGTCCACCCGGATCGGAGCGCCGTTCGCGAACCGCACCAGCACCAGGGCCGGCGGCCGCCGCGTGGCGGGATCGCCCACATAGCCGCCGAACGGCCGGGTGCCCCAGGAGCCGTGCAGGGCCACCACCGCGTCCCCCTCCAGGTCGGCGCCGAGCCGGTCGTCAGCCACGAAGGCGACCCCCATGGGGGCGTTGCGGGCGGGGAAGGTGGCCGCGGGCGGCGCCACCTCCGCGAGCGGCCGGGGCGGATCACGGCGGATGCAGTCATCCCTGCGGACCTGCTTGCCGTCGTACTGGAACCAGGGCATGCCGTGGAAGGAGCCGGGATCGAGGCGGCTGAAGACCTCCGGCGGCTGGTCGTAGCCCCAGTGATCGGGGCCGTTGTTGGAGGCGTAGAGGGCGCCGGTGCCCGGCTGCCAGTCGAAACCGACCGGGTTGCGCAGACCGGAGGCGAAGGGCTCCCAGCGCGCCTCGCCCCCGCTCTCGTCCAGCACCACCACGCCGCCCCGGCGCGCGTCGAAGCCGTAGCCCTGCCCGAGGTACTGGTCGCTGCAGTTGCCGCTGATGCCCAGGCTCGCGTAGACCCGGCCGTCCGGCCCCACGGCCACCGTCCGGCTGCTGTGCCCGCCGCCGCCCGGCAGCGCCGCCAGCAGGCGCACCCGGCCGGGCTCCAACCGCGCCTGTCCCGGCTCGTAGGGGGCGCGGTAGAGGCCATCGGTGCGGGCGATGAGGATCTCGCCCTCGCGGAAGGCGACGCTGTGGGGATAACCGGGCAACCGGACCAGCAGCGCCGGTTCGTTGTAGGGCGGCGGCAGCCGGTAGACGGCCCCGGAGCCCGAGCCGATGAAGAGATCGCCGTTCGGGGCGAAGGCCGGCAGCCGGGGGCGGTCGAGTTCCGTCGTGAGCACCTCCAGCACATAACCGCGGGGCAGGCGCACCTCCTGAACGGCGCCGTCCACCGCCACGCTCTGCCGCACGTAGTCGAGGGGCGCGGTGCCGGCCGCGGCCCAGGGCATGAACAGCGCCGCGGCGGCGACCAGCGGCCACGGTGCGAGCCTGAATGGATTCACGGCGTACCCTCCATGATGGGTGATGGGATGATGGGCGGCGGGACGCGCCCCTACCTGTATGACCCCGCCGGCGCGCCAGGGTGCCGCTGCCCCTGCAACCGCCACCGCCATCTGCGATAATGGCGCTCCGGCCGTCGCGCCCGCGGCGGATTTCACAGAGCGAGACGTTGATGAAGGACGACCCGGAACGCGACGAGGGGTTGGAGCAGCCCGAGCCGCCGAGCAAATCCCAGGTCAAGCGGGAGCTGCAGGCCCTCCGGGAACTGGGCGAGCGCCTGGTGGAAATGCCCGCCGCCCAGCTGGCGAAGATCCCCATGAGCGAGACCCTCGCCGCCGCGGTGGCCGAAGGCCGGCGCATCACCAGCTTCGCCGCCCGCAAGCGCCAGATCGGCTACATCGGCAAGCTGCTGCGCGGCGAGGAGGTGGAGGCGATGCGCCGGATCCTGGCGGACATGGACGCCGGCCACCGCGCCGAGGCGCGCCGGTTCCAGCGCCTGGAGGCCTGGCGCGACCGGCTGCTGGCGGAGGGTGACGAGGCGGTGGCGGCGTTCCTGGTGGAATACCCGGGCGCCGAGGCCCAGCCCCTGCGCCAGCTGATCCGCAACGCCCGCCGCGAGGCCGATGCCGGCAATCCGCCGGCGGCGGCCCGGAAGCTGTTCCGCCACCTGCGGGAGGTGACGGGGGGATGAGGGACCCGCGGCGCGGACGCGGGCCTCAGCGGGCCTGATTCTTCTCCGCCCCGCAGCGGGCGCAGCGGTAGACCGTCACCAGGCAGCCCCGTTTCACGTCGAAGCGCTGCTCCTGGACGATCTGCCACTTGTGAAAGCCGCGCCGGCACAGGGTATCGCCCTTGTGCTTCTCCGACGCCCGGGGGCGGCGGAAGGGAACCACCTCGCCCACCGCGTCAATCCTCGAGGCGGAAACCGACCCGCACGGTCACCTGGTAGTGGGCCACCCTGCCGTCCTCGATGTGGCCGCGGGTCTCGACGACCTCGAACCAGCCCATGTGGCGGATGGTGCCCGAGGCCCGCGCGATGGCCTGGCTGAT
>JAQVKR010000051.1 GCA_028694565.1 Gammaproteobacteria bacterium
AGTACCGGCATGGCCGCACACGCCAAACGGCCGCCCGGCGACACCTTCGTCACCGCTTCCAAGGCCCCGCTGTATGTCGCCTGGGAGATCACCCAAAGGTGCAACGCCAGGTGCGTGCACTGCTATTCCAGCTCGAGTCCGGACGCTCCGACCGCAACCGACCTGACTACACAAGAGGCGCTGGGCCTCATCGACGAGCTGGCGGACGCCGGCGTGCTCGTCCTCGCCTTTTCGGGCGGAGAGCCCATGCTACGCCGGGACTGGCCCGTGCTGGTCGATCGCGCGGTCCGCAGGGGGCTCAGTGTCAACGTCGGCACCAATGGCTCCACCATCACGCGCCAGACGGCCCACCTCCTCAAGGATCTGGGTGTCAAGAGCGTAACCGTCAGTATCGACAGCCACCGCGCGGCCGAGCACGACGACTTCCGGCAACTCGACGGGCTCTTCGACAAGGCCACCCGGGCGATCCAGATGCTCTCCGACGTCGGGGTGCGCGTCGTGGTGGGCTATACCCCGACCCGCCGCAACCAGCAGGACGGCCGGGCAATAATCGAGCTGGCGATCCGGCTGGGCGCGGAGGCAGTCAACCTCTCCGAGTACGTGCCGGCGGGACGGGGGGCGACCGACCTGGCACTGGAGCCGGAGGCCCTGCGGGGACTCCTCGAACAGTGGATCGCCTGGCGGGATGAGCTCCAGGACACCATCACTCTCATCTGGCACGACTGCCGGGTCGGCATGCTGGTCCCGGAGAGTGAGCGCCGCGACTACGTCGGCTGCGGGGCCGGCCGCCTGCTCGCCCGCATCCTGCCGGACGGCACCTTCACTCCCTGCGTCTTCCTGCCCACGGCGATAGGTAAATACCCGGAATCGTCCTTCAGCGAGATATGGCGGGGCGCCGGCCTGCTGACGAAGTTCCGGGAGCGTTGGGCGATCACCGGCAACTGCGGGGAGTGCGAACACCTGCACAAGTGCGGGGGCTGCCGCGCCGTGGCGTATGCGTACAGCGGCGGCGACCCGATGGCGGGCGACCCGCACTGCTGGATCGAGCCGCATGACCCGGTTCGGCTGGCCGACTTGGCGGCCGGAGAAGACCTGCCGGTTTAGAGGGGACCACCCGATGGACATGTCGCAACGATTCACACCCGCGGCTCGGCCGGTGACGCAGGACAGTGTGCTCACCCACACCCGGGAGTGCACCGTCCGCGAGCAGGAGGAGCAGTACCTGGTCTACAACGCCGCCACCGACGAGCTGCACCTGATCCCACCCGCCGGCCGCTACCTCTACGAGCTGTGTGACGGTCTGGCGACCGTGGGCGAAATCGCCGCTGCGGTGGCTGGGATTGCTGAGGCGCGGACCGGCGAGGCGGAAGGGTCCGTGGTCGCTTTCCTGCAACAGCTCGTGGACCGTGGGGTCCTGCGCCACGGCGAGCCGCATCCGGATGCGGACGGCCCGCAGACCGGCGCTGCAACCGAGTAAGGCGGTGCCCCCGCGATGTGGACACCGCTCGGGGAGGCCATTTCCTCCTCACCCACCCGCAAGGGTATGACCGTCAAGCAGGCACAATGGGAGGTGCAGCATGAGCAAGGCAACTCAGGGTGACGAAAAGCGGGTCGGCGAATACTTCAAGCAGATCGAGGCCCTGCGCAGCGGGGTGGACTCGTCGGTGGAGCGGCTCACCGAGATGTGGGACGACGACGGGGTCTTCGAGTTCTGCGGCGCGCCACCGTTGAACGCGCGGTACACGGGCAAGGTGGCCATCAAGACCCTGTACAAGAACCGGCTCCACGCCAACGGCATGGAGGTCAAGCTGGATGGGGAGTCGGCAAAGAAGCTCAAGGAGGGGGAGGTCACCCTCAGCACGGTGAAGACCGACGTCAATCGGGTCCGCGCCCATGACGGCAAGATGGTCGCTGGCTGGACGACGCTCGTCGGGACACACCAGGGCGTCGGCTTCAATGTGTCTGGGAGCCACACCTTCACCTTTCGCGACGGCCGCATCACCAGCCTGAAGGTGGTTATCTCGCCGAAGGCTGACGACGCCGCAAACCTACGCCTGGAGGGCCTCAGCGTCAACGACATCGGCCGGCTGGCCCTCGCGGCCTGGCCGGTGGTGTGAGCGGGCCCGGCCCATCCGGCCGGCAGGCCGCGTCCGGGCGTATCCCGTCCGGATGCGGCGTTGCCGACCCGGGAGAGGAGTGTTGAACATGTCCGGCGAAGGCGGGCGTTTCCGCCCGGCGATGCCATTCCATATGGTCTGGCTGGCCACCGACCGCTGTAACGCCAGGTGCGCGCACTGCTCGTCCAACTCCTCGGTCCGCTCGCCGGACGAGCTGGGCACCGCCGAGGCCTGCGACCTGGTCGAACAGTTGGCCGACGCCGGGGTCGTCGACCTCGCCATTTCCGGGGGTGAACCGCTGCTGCGACGGGACCTGTTCGAAGTCATCGAGCACGCCAGGGGTCACGGCCTTGCAGTCGGCGTCGGCTCCAATGGCGCTCGATTGCGTGAGGAGACGGCACGTCAGCTGGCGGCGAGCGGTGTCAACCGCTTCCAGATCAGCCTGGACGGCCTCGCCGAGAGCCACGACGCCTTGCGCCGATGGCAGGGCCTGTTCGAGCGCGCCGTCCGGAGCGTGCAGTTGGCGCAGCGCGCCGGGCTCCGAACCCACGTGTGCTGCACCATCAACCGCCTGAACTGGCAGACCCTCACGGAGCTCACCGAGTACGTGGCGGGGCTGGGCGTCGCCCGGTTGAACTTCTCGCGCTACGTCCCCACCGGGCGGGGCACCGATGCCCTCGACCTGCGGCCGGACGAATGGCGTGCGGCCATCGAGCTCTGCCAGGAGTTGCGGGAGCGCTACTCCGGCCGGCTCGAGATCGTGACCCACCTCGCCCAGCAGATCCTTGTGGACGACGGCGTCCGGGACCTGCCCGGCTTCATCGGCTGCCAGGCCGGCGTCGGCCAGGTGGCGGTCACCAGTAACGGGACTCTCCTGCCGTGCGTCCTGCTCCCCATCCCGATCGGCAACATCCGCCAGCGGCCCTTCCGGGAACTGTGGGAGAAATCGCCGGTGATCCGGGACCTGCAGGACCGGGACCGCCTGGAGGGCAGGTGCACAGATTGCCGGGTGCGCGCCTGCTGCGGCGGCTGCCGGGCGGTCTCCTTCGCCAAGACAGGCCGGTTGATGGCCGAAGACCCCCGCTGCTGGCACCAGCCAGAGGAGATGCCGGCCGTCGCCGCCCGTGATGCCCGGTAGGCGGCGGGGCACAGCTCCGCGCCGCAGCACACACCGCCCACAACACGAAGGATCATTCCTCGCTGGGCGTGGCGACGACCAATCCCTGTGATTGACGCGTGACAGACAACTGTGCGCCACCCCGCTCACGGCGGTATGATTGGTTGGAGCGCACGGAGGTCAAGGATGAACTCACTCAGATTGGTCACCA
Source organism: Gammaproteobacteria bacterium (assembly GCA_028694565.1). Lineage (GTDB taxonomy): Bacteria > Pseudomonadota > Gammaproteobacteria > DSM-26407 > DSM-26407 > Thioalbus. Next base: position 3,446 of record JAQVKR010000051.1, read on the forward strand.
ACCTATTGGCCGGATGGTTCTTTGTAGTGTCGCTTGACGGCTGTGTAGCCCACCCCACGAAGGTTCCGGCGGGGGAGGTTGCGGCGGCGAAGCCTCCCTCTCTAGACTCCTTCATTGATTCCTTGCCGGGCGAGGGCGAGGAAAAAGCCTTATCCAAACCTGACGAATATTATTGGGCATACCGTGTCCGGTATGTAGATCTTGGCAAACAGTTCTTCAACACATCGAGCTTTGATGAGAGGTTCAAGAAACGTTTCGAGAAGTGGTGCCGAAACAACGGCGGCGCAGTGCACGAACGAAGGTACCCGGAGCTCGGATTTTTTCATGACATGGAAACCATCGGCGCGGGCTGGGGCTGGAAAACTTCGACAAAGACAGAATACTTTGGACAAGCATGCGTCGATAAATCCGGCAACATCTACGCGGCCTATCGGGCTTCATACAACCCAAAGAATTACTATACCAGGAACAAGGGCACCATCAGGTTCTACACCAGCGATCAGATAGCCAAGGTTCGTGAAGAGGCTGATCACATCGAGAAGGGGCGCATCGCCAAGGCGGAAGCCGAACGGGTGCGCAACGAGACAAGGATGAAGCTACGTGATGCCTGCTTGGCGAAAGTCACACGCATCCTGCACACTGATCCACGCCCCGGTTTCGGTGTTGGCATCCGTACCGGTTACGGGACGGTTTACGGTATGATTATCGAGGTCAAGCCTCCGCTGGTCCAGGTTCAGGTGCCAGGCCCCAGCGTTGCCTGGATCAGGATTGACCAGCTCGTGCCCCACCATAGCGAATGCCAATGACAACTGTGATGGATCGAATCTGGAAAATCGGCGACCTGTTCGTCGCCAGCCTCATTGCCATGGCCGTGGGCAGCCTCTTCGGGCAATGGGCAGGATGGATCGTCCTGGGACTGGTCGCGGCTGTGGCGCTGCGTCCTGGAACCGCCGGCCGTCTCCCACCCTGGCGTCGCCAGACAGTTGAGGAGGAAGCGGCCTATATGGCTGATCTGGAAGAGCATTGGGAACGAGATTCTCGTGACCGCGCTTTCCGGAGTGGTTGGTACAGCTATCTCCGCGACGATGATTTCAACCTCGATCGAGACTGAGATCATTTTACTGTTGGCGATGGTTATGGCCCAGGCATAGTATTGTCCTCCCTCATGTCCCGTTCGGTGTAACCACCCTCCTCCTCAGCCTGGCTCCACAGCCGTTTGAGCTGCTTCCCGCTGGGAACCACCTGTTTTGCCCCATTGACAATGGCATCAGCGAGAAGGGTCTGTTCCTCCGGATCGGTCCTGTTCCCGGCTTCATCTCGTAGCGGCTCGCCCTTCTCCGTCACCTTCGCCCTGCCCGCCTCCACCTGCTCCGCGGCGGTCGCGCGCCGCCCCTCGATTTCTTCCCGGATGGTCTCGGCCCGCCCGGTGACGCCGGCACCGTCGGGCACCCCCGCCGCCTCGCCCGCCGCGCGCGCCCGCCTGGCGTGGAAGTCCGCGGCGTTGTCGATCCCGGCGCCCTGGGCGTGGACCCCGGCCAGTGCGGCCTCGCCTACAGCATGAACCCCCTCGGGACCGGGCGCTGCCGCACCCCCGCCAGCTCCAGGCCCTGCTCCCGGATGAACCCGCCGGCGAGGTGCTGGACGATCCCCAACGAGTGGAGGTCGCCGTTGGCCGCCCACGCCAAGTGGCGGTCGATCTCCTGAGCGGTCCAGCGGGCGCCGGGATCCATACCGGGCCCGGCGAAAATCCCCATCTCCCGGCCGATGGCCCACTGGCGCACTGCCATCCCCGCCTCCGCGTTGAAGGCCACCCCCTGCTCCTCCATGCGGGCCAGGGACTCCTGCCATCCCCGGGCCTCCTGGAGGCTCGCCTGGGCCGACTCCCGCAACGCCTCCTGGCGCTGCAGGCCCCCGGCGAGCTCCGCCGCCAAGCTGTCGCCAGTCTTCTCGGACACCTGGGCGGCCGTCGACCGTGCGGCCTCCTCCATCGACTGCCAGTGCCGGCCGTACTGGGTGTCCTGAGCGAACTTGAGGGCGTCCTGCCAGTGCTGTCTAATTTGCGCATCGCTCCGACCCTCCAATCCGAGTTCACCCCTCAATGAGACTGGGCTTATCAGATCGAGCACCTTGGGGTTCTGCGCTGCAAGTGTTGCTCGCCCAAGCATCGTTGCAGCCTGCCCCGTGCTGAAACCGTGCGATTTGGCAAACTCCTCCTGTAGCCGCTGCACCTCCCCGTGCTCCTGCCGGAAGGTGGCTCCCTCGCCATGGCGCCAGGTGTCGCTGGCCGACGTCTCGCTGCCGGCCTGGTGCAGGAACCGCTCCATCTGGTTGAAGACCGCCGTGGTGTTGGTGGAGTAGTCCGCCATCTGCGTCTCGGCCGCCTGGAGGGACCGGCTGAGCTGGCTCTGGACGTTGGACTTGACCGCATTGCCGATGCTGGCGCTGAAGGGCAAGTCCGACTGGGGCACCTGCATGAAGGCGCCGGCGCCGGTGGTGGTGTAGGTGACGCCGGTCTCCGGGTCGGTGATGGTGGTGGTGCCGGTCCGGAAGCTCGGGGAGGTGTTCTGCTGCCACCATGAGGCGTTGCCGAGGCTGGTGTTGCCGAGGCTGATGTTGCCGGTGGAGGCCTCGTCGGCCCCCTTGCTCACCGGTGCCTCGTAGCTGCCGGCCACCCGGGCGGCGAGGCTCGCCATCATCGCCCCACCCTGGTTGATCACCAGGTAGGAGATCATGGGGATGGAGAGGGAGAGGTAGCCCGCCACCGCCGAGACGTCGCTCATGACCTGCCCCAGGGCGGTGTGGGTCGCCATGGACAGGGCCGTGTAGCCGGTCGGCAGCACCAGGCCGCTCTGGGCCGGGAACTGGGAGAAGAAGGTCATGGCGAAGTGCAGCAGCGCGTAGAGGGGCGCCCAGAGCTGGATCCAGAGCAGGGCCTTCAGGTAGGTCAGCGCCACCTTGGCGGCCGCGGGCAAGATGAGCAGCATCAGCACCACGGGGAAGATGGCGTAGATGAACGACTCGAAGATACCCCGCAGCAGCGGCAGGGTTCGCCCGGCGAGCTCACCCATGGCCGCGAAGGTGGTGCGCCGCTCCTGCTCGGCGCGGGCCAGCGCGAAGTCCTGGGCCGCGGCGCCGGCGTCGACCCGGGCGGCAAACTGGGTGAGCCCCCGGCGCAGGGAGTTGGCGAGCGCGTTCTGGCGGATGATCTGCTCGGCGCTCATGGAGAGCCCGGCGATGTACTGGTAGGAGATGGGCATCGCCGCGGCGAACTTGGCGACGGCGGCCGCCTGGTCGGGCGCCTTGACGAGCTTGCGGCCGTAGTAGCTCCGGGCGCTGTCCACGGTGGCGTTGATCTCGGTGCCGAGCACACCATTGGCCCCCACCCGACAGACCACCGTGTCCCGGCTCCCACTGGCATCGGTGTGCACATAGCTCCGGGACTGGGAGGTGTGGCCCTTCAGGAACTCCAGGGTGTCCGTGGCCGAGAGCAGGTCATCCCAGGTGTAGAGCCCCAGCAGCAGGTCGTAGAAGACGCAGGACTGCCAGAACTCGGCAAGGTTCCCGGCCACCCGGCTGTCGGTGATCTCGAACCGGGTGCTGGCCTCCACCAGGTACTGGCCGAAGAGCATGCCGCTCTTGTGGTACTGGATATCGTCCGGCAGGCTGAACACCGTCTCGAAGGCCCGGGTCATCCAGTCGCCGATCTTGCTGGCGCCGCCGGCGAACATGGCGAGCCCCAGCGGGACGTTGCCCACCACTCCTGACTGGGTCACATCGATGCGATCGGTGATGATGACGTTGGTGCGCGGCACCAGCACCACGTTGACCACCAGCACCACGGCCAGCAGCCACTGGAGGTTGACCGCCCTCCCCCGGAAGGCCGCCTCCACCATCACCCAGAGCAGCCCCACCAGCCCCGAGATCTTGAGGATGGCGATGAAGTCCCCGTCCCCGACGATGGCGGCGATGCCGTTGAACACCAGCCGCAGGAACTCGCCGTTGCCGTAGCTGAAGATCTCCCAGTTCATCTCCGGTCACCCCTCCCTATGCCAGCCTGTTCTGTCGCCTTTCCTCGCCATGCCCGCCCTGCTCCCTACTGGGAGGAGGCCCACACCAGGTTCCGGTAGATGCCCGGCGAGAGCCGGCCGATGAGGGCCCGCTCGTACTCCCGCACCCGGGTGGTGAACATCAGCGACTCGTCGAAGGCCTTGCGGTTCTTTTCCATGAAGGCGCTGATCTGCTCGCGGGCCTTGCGCACGCCGTCATTAAACGCCTCGACCTTGTCTCCCGACTGGTTGGGCAGGGTGCTCACGCTGGCGGAGACCTTCCCCAGCAGGTCGCGCAGATAGGTGTAGAGGATGTCCTTGGCGATGAGGGCGGCGTACTGGTCGATGGAGTCGGAGATGAGGCCGGGCAGCATGGCGTACTCCACGGTGAGGAACTTGTGGACCGGCAGGGTGGTGGCGGAAAGCAGGCCGCGCTGCGCGTCATCTAGGGCGGCGTCGGCCCCGATCTTCCCGGCGATACCGTTGAGCAGGGTCCCCACCATGGCGGTGAAGCTCTTCGCCGGGTCGATTTTCAGGGTCGTCTCGGTATCCATCTCGGTGCAGCTCCGCTCATCGCTTGTGCCGTCGGAGCAGGTGCGGATGGTCACCTCGCCGCCCACGAGGAGGGCCTGCAGGAACTGCTGGCCGCGGCTGTCCTCGAGGATCGAGGGGTAGATCCGGCGGATGGTCAGGGTGTCCTCCTTGCCGGGCTCCTGGGGCGCCAGGATGATGGTCCCGGAGAGGTTCATCATGACCTGGGCCATGTTCTTGTCGCTGCGGAAGAAGGAGTTGTGGTAGAGCGCCCGCCAGGCGATGTTGCCCGGAGTGGCGATCACGTCCGCCGCGCTGCCCGGGGCGGCGCCGTCCAGGGTGGCGCGGCGCTCGCCGCCGGTGGTGCAGGCCACCTCGGCCTCCGCCCAGGCCTCGCCCCTGCTGCCGACCCGCTCCACGATGCAGCCCTGCTTATCCGCTCCGAATTGCTTGAGGACTCCGCCCAGCAGCTCGCTGCCCGCCTCGCAGGCGTTGACCGAGTTGAGGCCGTACTTCTGGGCCCAGGTCTCGATCTGCTCCATGGTGGAGGCGATCTGGGGGCTGATGGTGCGCAGCGCCAGCATGAAGGCCTGGCTGACGGCCACCGAGCCGATGTTCTGCAGCATGGCCACGAACTGGTCGGCGTTGATGAAGCTGAAGCCCCCGGAGAAGAGATCGATGCCGCCACAGCCGGCCCGGAACTTGGGGAACTGGATGCTGTAGAGGGTGTAGTTGCGCTGGGGCACGCGCATGAAGAGGCTCCCGCCGGTGTAGTAGCCGGCGGACTGCCCCTCGTAGGCGCCCGGCTTCGTCACGTTGGTGAAGTTGAGGTCCCCGAAGAAGGACTCCATGTCGCCGGCCACGTCGGCGCGGGCGGCGGTCGCGGCCAGCAGTGCGGCCGCGCAGAGACAGGCGAGCAGGCGAAGGGGCATGGTCAGTCTCCCGCGAGGATGCGTGTCACGAAGGGATCGGGCGCCCCAGGCGCCATGAGGGTGTAGATGCGGTCCCGGAGCTCGGAGTGGCTCACGTAGCCGAAGCTAACGGGGTGTATGGCCCGGGAACGGGGCTCCACCAGGTAGACCGCAGGCACGGTGTCCACCTGCAGGGCGACGCCGGCGCCGGCGTTCAACCGGGGGTGGGGATACTCGGGCAGTCCGCCGCCGTCCAGGCTCACCGGGATGACATGGAAGCCATAGGCCCCGGCGAAGGCCCTGAGCACAGGCGCGAAGCGGTGGCAGTAGGGGCAGTCGGACTTGAAGAAGAAGAGCAGCCCCCGGGTGGCGGCCAGTTCCCGGAGCGCAACATCCATGGCCGCCAGGCGCGTGTCGTTGCGCACGTGGACCGCCTGGTCGTTGACCGGATGCTCGAGGCGCGTGTCGAGCGCCGGGGTGGACCACAGCACCCGCTGCCAGCTCTCGGCGAAGGCCCCGGAGCGGGCCATCACCTCCTGGTTGAGGCGCATGTAATCGCGCACGGCCGCCTCGCGCTCACTCGGGTCATCGGTCATGATGGCCGCCGCCCGCGCCGCCTCCAGGGCCTGCTGGAGCGCCTGCAGGGCCGCCACGGGATCCCGTGTCGCGGGCGCGGCGGCCGCCGGCGCCGGCGGCGCGGCCTCGGGCGCCTCCCGTTCGGCATCCGGCTCGGGCTCCGGATCGGGCGCCTCGTACCAGAACCAGCCCTCCCCCGGGCGGGTGAACAGGGGGCCGCCCTCCCCGGCCGTGGACAGCACCGGGAGCAGGAGCAGGGCCATCAGCAGCGCCCCTCTCATGGCATCATCCCCCGGATGCGCTCCTCCATCATCCGGCTCATCTCCGCCTCCGAGGGGCGGATGACCGACTCGGCCGCCTGAAGGGCGTCGGCGTAGAACTCCGAGAAGTCGATGGCGGCGAAGTCGAGGGAGACCAGCTCCTCGGGGGTGAAGCCGCGGCACTCCGGGCGCTTCGCCTCGCCCCAGCCCAGATCGATCTGGGGCCGGCCCTGCTCGTGGATGATGCGCCCCAGCTTGGACTTGAAGCAGCAGTAGGTGTACTTGCGGGCGATGCAGCCGAAGGGGGTGTCGTTGCTGCAGTAGTTGCCCACGTAGTGGCACTGGCCGGCGCCCCGGCGCTCGGCGAGGATCCGCTCGGTCTCGCTGCACTGGGCGAGCCCCAGGTCCTGGCCCCAGCCGCTCTCCTTGCAGCAGTTGGAGAAGCCGAGCACGGTCTTCTTGCAGCGCAGGTCCTCGCCCTTGAAGATGACCAGCTCCTCGGTGTCGAAGTCCTTGGCCGCCGCCTCGATGGCGCCGAGGTAGCTCGCCGCGAGCGCGAAGTCCTGATTCGGCTCGTAGCCGGTGTCGAAGCACTCCCCCTCGATGCAGAAGAGCGCCCCGCCGCAATCGAGCACGGTGCGCGACTCGCCCGCGCCGGCCGGGCAGCGGAAGGTCTGCTCGTACTCGGTGCAGCGGCCCTCCCCGTCCCGGGTGAGGCAGAGCGAGCCGGTCTGGGTGCAGCCCCGCTCCCGGAGCTCGGCGCAGTAGGGCTCCTCCTCGGTGGTCCCCCCAGCGCCGCAGAGGTAGTCCCCCTGGTAGCGCCAGCAGGCCCGGTGGACCTCCACCCCGTCGATGATGCGGGACTCCTCCGGCTCCAGGCACGTCTCCGCGCCGACGGCGCTGCAGGCCTCCCCGGTCCCGCAGGTGCTGCTCCAGTGGTCCGTCACCCGGGGCTCCCCCTCCAGGCGGAACTGGAAGCGCGCCCCGTAGCGGTGCCAGCTGCTCCCGCCGTCGTCGTCCACCTCCGCCACCACCTGCCAGCCGTTGCCGGCGGAAGGCGGCTCGAGGATCCGGCAGGCGGCGGTGTCGTCGTAGCTGCCCCTGGAGATGCGGCTG
>JAQVKR010000499.1 GCA_028694565.1 Gammaproteobacteria bacterium
ACCAGCGCGGCGGTGGGCTGGCCGGGCTGCTGGGAGCGGAACACGAGCCAGGCGCCCTGCTCCGTCTCCAGCTTCTCCAGCGCCTCCACCGCCACCCCGCAGGAGCCGGCGAAGCCCTGGGCGGCCCGGGTGGGCCGGCCGTCGTCGTCGAAGGCGGCCCGCAGCGCCGGGCCGCGGCGCTCGAGCACCCGGTCCGCCTGGGCGGACTGCAGCGAGCGTATGTGGACCGCCAGCCGGCGCGGGCTGGCGTAGGTCAGCACCTCGCCGTGGGCCAGGTCCGCCTTGGCCAGCCCGGCGGTGATGCCCGCGGCGAAGGCCTGGGAGAGACGCCGCAGGGCCTTGGGCGGCAGCTCCTCGGTCCCTATCTCGATGAGCAGGTCGCGGGTGTCAGCCATGGGCGGCCTCCTTGGCCTGGGCCAGCATGGGGAAGCCCAGCGCCTCGCGGGCGTCATGGTAGGCCTGGGCCACGGCCCGGGCCAGGGCGCGCACGCGCAGGATGTAGCGCTGGCGCTCGGTCACCGAGATGGCGTGGCGGGCGTCCAGGAGGTTGAAGGTGTGGGAGGCCTTGAGCACCTGCTCGTAGGCGGGCAGCGGCAGGCCGGCCTCGATCAGGCGCTGGCTCTCGCGCTCGCAGTTGTCGAACCAGCCGAACAGGCTCTCCACGTTCGCCTGCTCGAAGTTGTAGGTGGACTGCTCCACCTCGTTCTGGTGGAACACGTCGCGGTAGTAGACCTTGCCCAGGGGACCGTCGGTCCAGACCAGGTCGAAGACGTTCTCCACCCCCTGCAGGTACATGGCGATGCGCTCCAGGCCGTAGGTGATCTCGCCCATGACCGGGTCGCAGTCGATGCCGCCCACCTGCTGGAAGTAGGTGAACTGGGTCACCTCCATGCCGTTGAGCCACACCTCCCAGCCGAGGCCCCAGGCGCCGAGGGTGGGCGACTCCCAGTTGTCCTCCACGAAGCGGATGTCGTGCACCAGCGGGTCGATGCCGAGCTCGCGCAGCGAGCCGAGGTAGAGCTCCTGGATCGCCAGCGGCGAGGGCTTGATGACCACCTGGTACTGGTAGTAGTGCTGCAGCCGGTTGGGGTTCTCGCCGTAGCGCCCGTCGGTGGGGCGGCGGGAGGGCTGCACGTAGGCCGCGCTCCAGGGCTCCGGGCCGATGGCGCGCAGGAAGGTGGCGGGATGGAAGGTTCCCGCGCCCACCTCCATGTCCAGCGGCTGGAGCAGGACGCAGCCCTGCCGCGCCCAGTAGTCCTGCAGCGCCAGGATCAGGCCCTGGAAAGTGGTTGCATCATGGCCCCGGCCGGTGGCCGCGGGCTGGCTGAAATCGGTCACGGTGGATGTTCCTGTGGCTGAACCGTCCGCAAAGCGGACCATTATAGCCGGAGCGGGCGCAATTCTCATGGGATTGATGGACTAAGGGATAAGGGTGTTCCGTGTTCCGTGTTCCGTGTTCAGGATCGGATCATCTTCCCATTACCCGTCACCCATCACCGGGAATGCGTAGGGCCGGATTTATCCGGCCGGGCAGGGCCTGTAAACCCGGCGTTGTTATGCGGATGAACTTGCAACCGCCATTTCCGCGCCGAATGCCTTCAGCCGCCGGACTCGGAGAGGAGGTACTCGAGGTAGTCCAGGCGACGCAGGGAGAGGTCGATCTTGTACTTTAGCTCCTCGTCCACCTCCGCCAGCAGGTGGAGCAGGCTCTCGTGGAAGAAGACGCCGAAGCTGTCGAGGTAGCGCAGCTGGTAGCCGCGGTCGAGCACCAGGTTGTCCACGCCGAACAGATCGATCACCCGGGGATCCCGGTCCCCGTGCCAGCCGCGGGCGGCGGCGATGAAGCGGCGGAGCTGGTCGCGGGCGCGGCCGAGGCGGCGCAGCAGGGGCACCGCCTCCTCCTCGTTGCCCGGGTTGGCCAGGTTGAACCAGGGCGTGTGGGTGCGGGCGATGACCACCACGCTCGGCTCGCCGTCAACCTCGGTGTGGACGAACCGGGTGGCCGGGATGATCTCCCCCAGCGCCTCGCGCAGGGTGCGGTACTCGCGGGCGTAGACCCGGGCCTCGCGGAAGCCGCACGGCTGGCGGAACTTCTTGATGACCAGGTCGAGCGGCTCCTGGCCGCCGCCGCGCCGGATGCGGCCGGCCTGCTGCCAGACCTCGCAGTGGCTGCCGACGGTGGAGATGAGGGTGGCGGGCAGGTTGGCCGTGTCCAGGCAGGCGATGGTGCCGGGGATGCGGTCCACCTCCTTGCCGCCGGCCGGCCGATCGGATGGTTGCGCCACGCGCTGCTCCAGAAGGCATCGGGGTTGACGGGAGTATACCGCCCGGCGGGGGACGGCTGCTCAGTCGCCGTTGCCGCCGGCCCGCCTGCGGGTCTTGAGGGGCTGGATCTTCTCCAGTCCGTGGCGCTCCAGCTTGCTGCGCAAGCCCACCCGGGACAGGCCGAGCTCGCGGGCGGTCTTGCTCTTGTTCCAGCGGTTGCGGATGAGCGCCTCGCGCAGGATGCGCGCCTCCAGGGAGTCGAGCCGCTCCTTCAGGGTGCCCGCCCCGGGTTCCAGGCCCG
>JAQVKR010000052.1 GCA_028694565.1 Gammaproteobacteria bacterium
CGGCAGCACCGGTACAACCTGCCCGAGGGGATGCGCTACGAGCACGGCGGGCGGGGGCTGATCATCGATGAAGGCGCGGATTCGCCCTATGCCGACAATCCGCTCGATACCCTCAACCGCGGACTGGAGCCGGATCGATGAGCGGCGGGGATAAATCCGGCCCGCGGGCCACGCTGAGCCGCGGCTGGTGGCGCGCCCACAAGTGGCTGGTGCTGCGGCGGGTGAGCCAGCTCGGCATCCTCGGGCTGTTCCTGCTCGGGCCGCTGGCGGGCGTGCGCATCATCGACGGCAATCTCTCCTCCAGCCTGCTGCTGGATACGGTCCCCATGACCGATCCGCTGCTGTTCCTGCAGATGCTGGTGGCGGGGTTCCTGGTGCCGGCCGGCACGGCGGTGCTGGGCGCGGCGCTGGTCCTGGGCTTCTACCTGGCGGTGGGCGGACGGGTGTTCTGCAGCTGGGTCTGTCCCGTGAACCTGGTGACGGATGCGGCGGGCTGGCTGCGGCGGCGGCTCGATCTGCACGGCGGCATCAACCTCGCCCGCTCGATCCGCTACTGGATGCTGGCGCTGACGCTGCTGCTGTCCCTGGTGACGGGGAGCCTGGCCTTTGAGCTGGTCAACCCGGTCTCGCTGCTGCACCGGGGCATCATCTTCGGGCTCGGATCGGCGGCTTTCGTGGCCCTGGCGCTGTTCCTGTTCGACCTGTTCGTGGCCCGGCGCGGCTGGTGCGGCCATCTCTGCCCGGTGGGCGCCTTCTACGGACTGGTGGGCGCGGCGAGCCCGCTCAGGGTGCGGGCGGATCGGCGCGCCGCCTGCGATGACTGCATGGAGTGCTTCGTGGTCTGCCCGGAGCCGCAGGTGATCAGGCCGGCGCTCAAGGGTGCCGAGGCCGGGCGCGGGCCGGTCATCCTGGCCGGGGAGTGCACCAACTGCGGCCGTTGCATCGACGTATGCCCCCAGGAGGTGTTCGCGTTCGGGCTGCGCCATCCCAACCGGGAGCGGGGACAGGGGGGTGAAGCGCGGAGTTCGCCGGGCCTGGGCAAGGGTACGGCTACGTGACTGGTAACGATTGAGAGGTGGAGGTGGCTATGAAGAAACAGATATTGACCATACTCACGGGCGCACTCGTGCTGCTCACGTCGGTGTCGGCGACCGTGGTCGCGGCCGAGGCGGTGGAATCGCTGCGCGGGGGGCTGTCCATCGAGGCGCAGAACCAGAGCTTCGAGCTGAAGCGGCAGATGACCGCGGCGGGCGGCTTCGACCGGGGCTGGACGCTGCAGCCGCCGCTGGTGCCGCACAAGGTGGACAACGACCGCATCTCGGTGCGCGAGAACACCTGCCTGCGCTGCCACAGCGAGAAGAACTTCGAGAAGGAGAAGGCGCCCCGCATCGGTGACAGCCACTACCTCGACCGGGACGGCAACAAGCTCGATACCCTCTCCAGCCGGCGCTGGTTCTGCACCCAGTGCCATGTGCCCCAGGTGGATGCGGCACCGCTGGTGGAGAACACCTTCGGCCGCTAGCGGCGGGGTTCCCGCCGCGGCCGCGGATTGCAACAGGACCGGGACCCACTCCCTGTCTCCGAACCTGGGTGCGCCTCGGCGCACCCTTTTTTTTGGTTAACGGCCAGGGAGGGTCGGCCGCCGCATGCCGGCGTCACGGCATCACGCTATATCGAAATCGGCGACTACCGGGGCGTGGTCGGAGGGGCGCTCCCAGCCGCGCGGGGTCCGGTCCACCGAGCAGGCGCGGCAGGCCGCGGCCAGCTCCGGGCTGGCGAGGATGTGATCGATGCGCAGGCCCCGGTTGCGGCGGAAGGCGGCGGCCCGGTAGTCCCACCAGGAGAAGACGGCCTCGGGCTGATCGAAGCGGCGGAAGCAGTCCACCAGCCCAAGCGCGGTGAGGCGGCGGAAAGCGGCCCGCTCGGGTTCGCTCACCAACACCTCGCCGGCCCAGGCGGACGGGTCATGGACATCGCGATCCTCCGGGGCGATGTTGAAATCCCCCACCACCACCAGGCGCGGGTGGCGCGCGAGCTCCGTTGCCAGCCACTCGCCCAGGGCCTCCAGCCAGGCCAGCTTGTAGCGGTACTTGTCCGAGTCCACCGCGGCGCCGTTGGGCACGTAGAGGTTGATGAAGCGCACCGGGCCGGCGGTGGCGGCCAGCACCCGGCGCTGCTCGTCGGGGAAGCCGGGGATTTCGGTCGCGACCCCGGTCAGCCCGGGGTCGCGGCTGAGGACCGCCACGCCGTTGTAGGTCTTCTGTCCGCTGAACAGCGCGTGGTAGCCGGCCCCGGCCAGCTCCGCGGCGGGGAAATCGGCATCCTGCAGCTTGGTCTCCTGCACCCCGAGCAGATCCGGTCCGGCCTCGGCCAGCCAGGCGACCACCTGGGGCAGGCGGACGCGCAGAGAGTTCACGTTCCAGGTGGCGATGCGCATCTCGATGTATTGACCTCGATCATGAAAACCCGCCGAAAAACCCACCCAATAACCCTGATTGATTTAGGTCAATGTGGGGGTGCGGGGGGGTTCTACCATCAAACTCGACCAGCCGGCACCGGGACAAGCTTACACCACCGGGTCCCGCCTTCATCCGGCATCCCATGACCTCAGCGGGAGGGAGCGATCATGACACGGGTTGGCCTGCAGAAAAGCGCCGGTTTCTCGGCAATCTCCGTTCTCATCATCGGCGTGCTCCTGGGCGTGATCGGATGGGGCGGCTTCAACTGGGCGATGGAGCTCACCAATACCGAGACTTTCTGCATCTCCTGCCACGAGATGGAGGAGAACGTCTACCAGGAATACCAGGAGACCATCCACTACAGCAACCGCACCGGCGTCCGGGCCACCTGCCCCGACTGCCACGTGCCGAAGGAGTGGATTCACAAGGTCAAGCGCAAGATCCAGGCCAGCAACGAGCTCTACCACAAGGCCATCGGCAGCATCGACACGCCGGAGAAATTCGAGGCCAAGCGCCTGGAGCTGGCGATGAACGTCTGGAGAACCATGAAGGCGACCGATTCGCGCGAGTGCCGCAACTGCCACGACTTCGAGTCCATGGACTTCATGGCGCAGCAGTCCCGCAGCGCCGATTATCACGACACCGCCATCGACAGCGGGCAGACCTGCATCGACTGCCACAAGGGCATCGCCCACCACCTGCCCGAGGGCTGGCAGGCGGCGGCGGAGAGCGCCGGGCTGGCTGGCAATCCCTGAGCGCCGGGCGGCGACGGGGGACGGATCGCGGGGGGGCGGAAGGCGGAACCCTCCCCCCCACCCTAACCCCTTGTGTTCCAATGATCCTTTGGCTATCATTCCCGCCCTTACCGCATGCGGTGCCCGGCACAGGACCGGGTAGCGGCATCACTGTACGAGAGGCCTGATCATGAAACCGGATATCCATCCCGCCTACAACGAGGTGACCGTCACCTGCAGTTGTGGCAGCGTCTTCAAGACCCGCTCCACGAGCAACAAGCCGGACATGCACATCGAAGTGTGTTCTGCCTGCCACCCCTTCTACACCGGCCAGCAGAAGATGATGGATACCGCCGGCCGCGTGGATCGCTTCCGCCAGAAGTACGGCATGAAGTAAGCCGGTGCGGCACTCCGCACGCGGTCGAAGGGCGCCCCTGGTGGGCGCCCTTTTCGTCTGTGGTCTCCTGCTCCCGGCACCGCTCCCCGCCATTGCCGGCTGCGCCGTTCCGCGGGTGGATGCGCGGGTGCAGGTGGCGCGGGTCAACGACGGCGACACGGTCACGTTGACGGATGGCCGCCGGGTGCGCTTCATCGGTCTCGACACGCCGGAGATGAACTACGGCTCGGGTCGGCCGGAACCGCTGGCAGTGCGGGCCCGGGACGTCGTGGCCGAACTCCTCGGGCCTTCCCGCAGCCTGCTGCTGCAGTACGGCCGGGAGCGCGAGGACCGCCACGGGCGCCTGCTGGCCCATCCCTACCTGGCCGACGGCCGCAGTCTCGCCGTCCTGCTGCTGGAGCGGGGCCTGGCCCCGGCGCTGGTCTATCCGCCCAATCTCTGGAACCTGGCCTGCTATCAGGCTGCGGAGCGGCGGGCCCGTTCCGCGCGCCGCGGCGTGTGGGCGCTGGCGCCGTTCCGGCCGCGCCCCGCGGCGGAGTACCGCGGGCGCTCCGGCCGCTATGGCGTGGTGGAGGGAGCGGTGACCGGTGTTGCGCGCAACCGGGGCGGGGTCTGGCTGACCCTCGATGGGCACGCAACCCTGCAGGTGCCGCCGGAGGCCCGGCCCCATTTCGACGGCTGCCGGTTCGAGGCGCTGGTGGGGTGGGCGGTGCGCGCCCGGGGACGGCTGTCCCGGCGCGGCGAGCACTGGCGGATGCGGCTACGGCACCCGGCGCAGCTGGAGGCGGCCGCCGGTTCCGGCGGTTCTCCGGCGCAGTGTCCCCTGCCGGCGGCGCCCGGATCATAAATCGAATCTTGTCTTTGTTAAATTTCTTGTATAATCCGAATCTTTCACCTACCTGACTGCGAAGGATGGATTGCACCCATGGCGGAAGACCTCAAGCAGGCGGCGCTGGACTACCACGCCAACCCCAAGCCCGGCAAGATCGCCATCCAGGTCACCAAGCCCACGGCCAACCAGCGTGACCTGGCGCTGGCCTACAGTCCCGGCGTGGCCGAACCCGTGCGGGCCATCATGGCGGACCCGGCGGATGCCTACCGCTATACCGCCAAGGGCAACCTGGTGGCGGTGATCAGCGACGGGACCGCCGTGCTCGGCCTGGGCAAGGCCGGTCCGCTCGCCTCCAAGCCGGTGATGGAGGGCAAGGGGGTGCTGGTCAAGCGCTTCGCCGACATCGACGTGTTCGACATCGAGGTGGACGCGAAGGAGCCGGAGGCGTTCATCGACACGGTGGCGCGCATCGCCCCCACCTTCGGCGGCATCAACCTGGAGGACATCGCCGCCCCCCACTGCTTCGAAATCGAGCGGAAGCTCTCCGAGCGGCTGGACATCCCGGTCTTCCACGACGATCAGCACGGCACCGCCATCATCATCGCCGTGGGCCTGCTCAACGCCCTGGAGCTGCAGGGCAAGGCGTTGAAGGAGGCGCGCATCGTCACCGTCGGCGCCGGCGCGGCGGGCATCGCCGGGATGCGCCTGCTGGTGGACCTGGGCGTGCCGCGGGAGAACATCCTGCTGCTGGACAGCAAGGGCGTCATCCATTCCGGCCGGCAGGACCTCAACGCCTACAAGGCGGAGTTCGCCGCCGAGACCGACCGGCGCACCCTCGAGGACGCCATCGCGGGCGCCGATGTCTTCATCGGGCTCTCCAAGCCCGACCTGCTCAGCCCGGACATGCTGCGCTCCATGGCCGAGCGGCCGGTGGTGTTCGCGCTGGCCAATCCGGACCCGGAGATCCGGCCGGAGCTGGCCCACTCGGTGCGCGGCGATCTCATCATGGCCACCGGGCGCAGCGACTACCCGAACCAGGTCAACAACGTGCTCGGCTTCCCCTACATCTTCCGCGGGGCCCTGGACGTGCGCGCCACGACCATCAACGAGGCGATGAAGATCGCCTGCGTGGAAGCCCTGCGGGGAATCGCCCAGGAGCCGGTGCCGGCGGAGGTGCTGGCGGCCTACGGCCTGGAGAGCCTCGAGTTCGGCCCCGGGTACATGATTCCCAAGCCCCTCGATCCGCGGCTGCTGGAGCGGGTGCCGCCGGCGGTGGCCCGGGCCGCCATCGACTCGGGCGTGGCGACGCTCCCCTACCCCGCCCACTATCCGAAGCAGTCCTGAGCCGGCGGCGGCTGCCGGGCCCGGGAGGTCTGGCAGCCGCCAAGGGTTTGACGCCGGGCGCCTCGCGCCCCTCGCGTCGCGCGGCGGTGAGAAATGCGGGCGTGCCTCCACCACGCAGACGCAGGGACAGGGAGGCCAGGCGGATGGGGGGCGAGGGCGGCCGCGTTGCAGCGGTGGTTCGCTGCGGGCCGTGAGGCAGCAATCACATTCCCCCGTCTCGCCGTGTCTCCGTGGTGTTCCCGTGCCTTGCCGCGGCGCTCCCTTCACTCCATCGCCAGCAGCGCTTCCACCCGGGCGGCGCTGGCCCGTTCAGCGGGCCGTCCGTCCACCGGGCTCAGGGGGGTGCTGCGGGGGCCGTCGGAGGAGAACACGGTCAGGTCGATGACCGTGTCGCCGGCGACGAAGCGGAAGCCGGGCAGGGTCTGGTGCCCGTTTCCGGACAGGCGCAGGCGCATGTCGCGGGGCTCGAAGGGGATGCCGGCGTCATCCAGGGCGAAGGCGACGTCCTCCGGGGCGGCGGCGAACAGGTGCAGGTCGATGACGCTGTTGGCCCCGGCGGTGCCGCTGAGCACCGGCCCCACCAGGCGGGGTTCGAAGCGGGCCAGCAGGCGCATGGCGTTGAGTGCCGTGCGGCGCAGCTCCCGCAGGCGCGCGGGCTGGGAATCGGACTGGAACAGCTGCTGGTAGGCGCGCAGGGCCTGCTCGATCTCCTCGTTCCGGGGCATGTTCCGGGTGCCCTCGGCGCCCAGGTGGCCCGCGGCCTTGCGCTTGGCCTGCAGGAAATCGTTGAGCCCCTCGGCGGCCATGATGCGGGCCGCCTCCTCGGCGATCAGCTGGCGTACCCGCCGGTCACGCGTGCTCTGGCCCATCGGCATCTCCAATCCGGGCTGCTGCGGGATGGCCCGCGGACAGGTTCGTTGCGGCCGCGCTCCGCCCCGCGGCTCAGAACAGGCGCTCGGGCGCGCCGCCCCCGCCGCTTCCGGTGCCCAGCGGGGCCGCGGCGGTCTGGCGGGGCACCGTATCTTCCCTGAAGGTCTCGAAGATGGCGTCGGCCTGGTCGCTGCGCGCCAGCAGTCCGGTGTCGGGGTCGATGCGCACGGTCACCAGGCCCTCGGGTTCGGGCTGGACGTGTTCGGGGCGCCCTTTCAGGGCCTCGTCCATGAACTGGATCCACATGGGCAGGGCCGCCCGGCCGCCGGTTTCCCGGTTGCCCAGGGAGCGCGGCTGATCGAAGCCCACCCAGCAGGTGGTCACGATGTCGGCATTGAAGCCGGAGAACCAGGCGTCGAGCTGATCGTTGGTGGTCCCGGTCTTGCCGCCGATATCGCCGCGCCCCAGCGCCTGGGCGCGGCGGCCGGTGCCGCGCTTGATCACATCCTGCAGCAGCGAGGTGATGAGCCAGCTGTTCTGCGGCGTGAGCACCCGGGTCGCCACCACGGGCGCCTCGTCCCCGCTCGCGGTCCGTCCCACCGGCAGCAGCGGCAGGGCGCCGGGCAGCCCCGGCTCGGGGCAGTCGCGGCAGACGGTGGCGGGCCGCGCCTCGAACAGCGTCTCGCCGCGGCTGTTCTCGATGCGGGCCAGCGCATGGGGCTCCACCCGGAAGCCGCCGTTGGCGAACACCGCGTAGCCGCCGACCAGTTCCAGGGGGGTGAGGACGCCGGTGCCCAGGGCCAGGGTGAGGTTGCGGGGCAGGGAGTCGGGCCGGAAGCCGAAGCGCTGGACGTAGTCCACGGCGTACTCGATGCCGATCTCGCGCAGCAGGCGGATGGAGACCAGGTTGCGGGACTTGTACAGGGCCTCCCGCAGGCGCGTGGGCCCGAAGAAGCGGCCGCTGTAGTTCTCCGGGCGCCACAGCTTCTCGGCGCCGGCATCCTCGTACACCACCGGGGCGTCGTTGATGATGCTGGCCGGCGTGAAGCCCTTCTCCAGCGCCGCCGAGTAGATGAAGGGCTTGAAGTTGGACCCGGGCTGGCGCTCGGCCTGGGTGACCCGGTTGAACTTGCTGCGGTTGAAGTCGAACCCGCCCACCAGGCTGAGGATGGCCCCGGTGTCGGGGTCGAGCGAGACCAGGGCGCCCTCCACCTGGGGCAGCTGGCTCAGGGCCCAGCGGCCCTCCCCGGCGGGCTGGATGCGCACCAGGTCGCCGGGAGCGAGCACGTCGCCGGCGCGCTTCGGTGCCGGGCCGGTGGCGTTGTCGTTGCGGTAGGCGCGGGCCCACTCCAGGCCCTCCCAGGGGATCTCCGCGTCGCCGCCGTCCGCTAGCCGGACCCGGGCCGAGCGCTCCTCCACGCCCATGACCAGGGCCGGTATCTGCCCGCCGGTGACGGGCGTGTCGCGCAGGCGCCGCATTCCCGCCTCGGGGTCCGCGGGGTCGGTCTTGGCTTCCGGCCCCCGCCAGCCGTGCCGGCGATCATATTCGAGCAGGGCGCTGACGAGGGCGTGGTTGGCGCTGTTCTGGAGCCGGCTGTCGATGGTGGTGGTGACCCGGTAGCCGTCGGTATAGGCGGCGTCGCCGTAGCGGGCCACCATCTCGGTGCGGATCATCTCGGCCAGATAGGGGGCGTCGGCCTCCACTTCCTGGTTGTGGTAGCGGGCGGTGTTCGGCGTTGCCAGCGCCGCCTGGTAGGCGTCCGGCTCGATGAAGCCCAGGCCCCGCATGCGGCCGAGAACATAGTCGCGCCGGGTCAGCGCCCGGTCGGGATCGGCGATGGGGTTGTAGCGGGAAGGGGCCTTGGGCAGGCCGGCGATCATGGCGTATTCGGCCAGGCTGAGCTCGGCGAGCGCCCGGCCATAGTAGACCTGGGCGGCGGCGCCGACGCCGTAGGCGCGGTTGCCGAGGTAGATCTTGTTCAGGTAGAGCTCGAGTATCTCGGGCTTGCTGAGCTCGCGCTCGATCTTGAGCGCGAGCAGGATTTCGTTGAACTTGCGCAGGAAGGTCTTTTCCCGGCTGAGGAAGAAGTTGCGCGCCACCTGCATGGTGATGGTGCTGCCCCCCTGGCCCTTCTCGCCGGTGCGCAGCAGGTGCCAGGCCGCGCGCAGGATGCCCTGGTAGTCCACGCCGGGATGGTGGAAGAACCGGTCGTCCTCGGCGGCGAGCACCGCCTGGATCATCGGCTCGGGGATCTCGGCGTAGGACAGGGGAATGCGGCGCTTCTCGCCGAATTCGGCGATCAGGCTGCCGTCGGCGGCGAAAATCCGCAGCGGGACCTGGAACTGCATGTCCTTGAGGCTTTCGGTGGACGGCAGCTTGGGCGCCAGGTAGACGTAGGCGCCCCCCGCTGCGATGGCTCCCAGCAGCCCCAGGGCGAAGAAGGCGGAGAGGAGACTGAGCAGCAGCTTGGCGAGGCGTTTCATGGCGGGCGGCGGTCTGGTGGGTCGGAGTTGTGAATTTCTGTTGCGTGAACTATTTACAACTCTAATAAGGCATGTTCGTGTATAAGGTGTGTGAACCGGTCGGCGAATTGATGGTAATTCACTTGATCGCTTTTCCGGCGCGACTAGTATTTAATGTGCTGGACTATTAATCAATGGTAAGTAGGGATACCAGATAGGGAAATACAACGTGCCTCCCCTATTCCGAAAGAAGTCGCAGCCCTTGCTCGGCATCGATATCAGTTCCACGGCGGTGAAGCTCATCGAGCTTTCCAGCAGTGGAAGCCGCTATCGGGTGGAGAGTTACGCGGTGGAGCCGCTGCCGCCGAACTCCGTTGTCGAGAAGAATATCACGGATGTCCAGGCGGTAGGAGAAGCGGTTTCACGGGTCGTGAAACGCTCCGGGACCCGCGTCAAGAACTGTGCCGTCGCCGTGGCCGGGTCGGCCGTCATCACCAAGGTTATCCAGATGACCGCCTCCCTCTCCGAGGAGGAGATGGAGAGCCAGATCGAGGTGGAGGCGGATCAGTACATCCCCTACCCCCTCGAGGAGGTCAGCCTCGATTTCGAGGTGCTGGGCTCCTCGGCCAAGAATCCCGATACGGTGGATGTCCTCCTGGCGGCCTCGCGCAGCGAGAACGTGGAGATGCGCGTGGACGCGGTGGCCATGGGCGGACTGGCCTCGAAGGTGGTGGACGTGGAGGCCTACGCCATGGAGCGCGCCTTCCGCCTCATCGCCGAGCAGATGCCCGACCGGGGCCTGGACAAGACGGTGGCGGTGGTGGACGTGGGTGCGACCATGACCACCCTGAGCGTGCTGCACGACCAGAAGATCATCTATACGCGCGAGCAGATCTTCGGCGGCAAGCAGCTCACCGAGGAGATTCAGCGCCGCTACGGGCTCTCCTTCGAGGAGGCGGGCCTGGCCAAGAAGCAGGGCGGTCTGCCGGACGATTATGTGCCCGAGGTGCTGGAGCCGTTCAAGGAGGCGATGGCCCAGCAGGTGAGCCGCTCCCTGCAGTTCTTCTTCTCCTCCAGCCAGTACAACGATGTGGACTACATCGTTCTGGCTGGTGGCAGTGCCTCCATCGAGGGCATCGCCAACCTGATCCAGGACAAGCTGGGCACGCCGTCGATGAACGCGAATCCGTTTGCCGACATGACCCTGTCCTCGCGCGTCAACGCTCAGGCCCTGCGCAACGATGCACCCGCGCTGATGATTGCCTGCGGCCTCGCCATGAGGAGCTTCGACTGACATGGCCCGTATCAACCTGTTGCCGTGGCGCGAGGAGCGTCGCAAGGAAAGACAGCGGCAGTTCCTGGGCATGCTGGTGGGTTTCGCCCTGCTGGCGGGTGCCATCGTCCTCTATGTGCACATGCATATCGGCTGGATGATCGATGACCAGGAGGCCCGCAACAACTACCTGAACCAGGAAATCGCCATCCTGGACAAGAAGATCCAGGAGATCCAGGAGCTGGAGAAGGAGAAGGCGCGGCTGCTGGCGCACATGAAGATCATCCAGGAGCTGCAGGCCAACCGGCCCGTGGTGGTGCACCTCTTCGACGAGATGGTCAAGACCATCCCCGAGGGGGTCTTCTACAACAATCTGGAGCGGCGCGGCACCACCCTGACCATGCGCGGCGTGGCGGAATCCAACACCCGGGTCTCGGCGCTGATGCGCAACACGGAGGCCTCCGACTGGGTCACCTCGCCGAAGCTCAACATCATCGAGAC
>JAQVKR010000500.1 GCA_028694565.1 Gammaproteobacteria bacterium
GGCTGCGGCGCGGCGCCTTCGCCGTCTGGCGCCGCAACCTGCTGGTGTGGCGCAAGCTCATCGGCCCCGCCATCGTGATGAACTTCGGCGAGCCCGCCCTCTACCTGCTCGGACTCGGCTACGGTCTCGGCTTCTTCGTGGGCCGGGTGGACGATCTGCCCTACCTCGCCTTCCTGGCCTCGGGCATCGTGGCCTCCTCGGCCATGACCACCGCCGCCTTCGAGGGCATGTACTCGGTCTACACCCGGATGGTGCCCCAGCGCACCTACGAGGCCCTGCTGGCCACGCCGCTGGAGGTGGACGACATCCTCGCCGGGGAGATGCTCTGGTGCGCCACCAAGAGCGTGTTCAGCAGCGCCGCCATCCTGGCGGTGGCGAGCCTGCTCGGCGTGGTGGCGGGCTGGCAGGCCCTGTGGGTCCTGCCGGTGGTGTTCCTCGCCGGGATGTGCTTCGCCGGGCCGGCGATGATGATGAGCGCCGTGTCCACCAGCTACGACTTCTTCAACTACTTCTTCGTGCTGGTGATCACGCCCATGTACCTGCTGTGCGGGGTGTTCTACCCGGTGGAGACGCTGCCCCCGGCGCTGCAGGGCTTCATCCAGTTCCTGCCGCTGACCCACGCGGTGGCCCTCGCCCGGCCGCTGGTCACCGGCCTGCCGCTGGATTCGGTGCCGTTGCACCTGGCGGTGCTGGCCGCCTACGCCGCAGCGAGCTACTACCTGGCCGTGGTGCTGGTGCGCAGGCGGCTGCTGGTCTGAGGGGCGGGCGCCGGCTCAGCTCTTCAGGCCGAGGGGGTTGAGCAGCCCCTCGGCCTCGAGGAGGGCGCCGACGTGGGCGCGCACCGCCTTGCCGTTGTCGAACTCGAGCACCTCGAGGGCCAGTTCGCGGGCCCGGTCGAGGGTGATGTTGCGGATCGCCCACTTCACCAGCGGCACGCTCGGCACGCCCATGCTCAGGGTGTCGAAGCCGAGCCCCATGAGAATCACCGCGGCCACCGGATCGCCGGCCATCTCGCCGCAGATGCTCACCGGCCTGCCCTCCAGGTGGGCGCCGTCCACCACCTGTTTCAGCGCATGCAGCACGCCGGGATGGAGGGTGTTGAACAGCCCGGCGACCCGGGCGTTGTTGCGGTCCACGGCCAGCAGGTACTGGGTCAGGTCGTTGGAGCCCACGGAGAGGAAATCCACCCGCCGCGCCAGTGCCCGGATCTGGTACACCGCCGAAGGCACCTCCACCATCACGCCCACCCGGGGCATGGCGATGGAGGGCCCTTCCTCCTCCACCACCTCGGCATAGGCCCGGCGGATGAGCTGCTGCGACTCGTCCACCTCGTCCACGCCGCTGATCATCGGCAGCAGGATCTGCAGGTTGCCGAGACCGCTGCTGGCCCGCAGCATGGCGCGCACCTGGACCAGGAAGATTTCCGGGTGGTCGAGGGTGATGCGGATGCCGCGCCAGCCGAGGAACGGGTTGTCCTCCACCACCGGAAAATAGGGCAGCGCCTTGTCCCCGCCCACGTCGAGGGTGCGCATGACCACGGGGCGCGGGGCGAAGCGCTCGAGCACCTCCCGGTAGAGCACCCGCTGCTCGTCCTCGTCCGGGAACCGCTCCCGGATCATGAAGGGGATCTCGGTGCGGTAGAGGCCGATGCCCTCCGCGCCGCTGTTCAGCGACGGGGTGATGTCGGCCAGCAGGCCCGTGTTCACGAACAGCGGCAGATGGTGCCCGTCGGGGGTCTGGGCCAGCAGGTGGCGCAGCCCCGTGAGCCCCACCTGCAGCTCCTTCTCCTCCCGGGCCAGGCGCTGGTACTCCTCCAGCAGGGTGGCGGAGGGGGCGAGGATGGCGCGCCCCTGGTTGCCGTCCACCACCACCTGCAGCCCCTCGCTGCGGGCCACCTTGAGCTCCTGCAGCCCCATCACCGCCGGCACGCCGAGCGCCCGGGCCAGGATGGCCACGTGGGAGGAGCTCGAACCGCGCACCGAGACGATGCCGGCGAGGCGCTCGGGCGGCACCTCGGCCAGCTCCGAGGCGCTGATCTCCTCGCCCACCAGGATGGTGTTCTGCGGCCAGCTGTCGCGCCGCGGTTCCGACTCCTGCAGGTGCGCCAGGATCCGCCGGCCGATGTCCTTGAGATCCGCGGCCCGCTCGCGCAGGTACTCGTCCTCCAGCCCCTCGAACACCCGCACGTGATCGCGGATGGCCTCGCGCAGCGCCGCCGGGGCCCAGGACCCGCCGTGGATGTAGGCCTCGGTCTTCCCCACCAGGGTGTCGCTGCCGAGGATCTGGATGAAGGCGTCGAACAGCACCTGGTCCTCGGGCGGCAGGGAGGGCGAGAGCCGCTCGGAGAGCTGGCGAATCTCCGCCTTGGCCCCCTCCAGCGCCTGGTGGAAGGCCCGGATCTCGGCGCCCACGTCCTCGGCGGCCCGATCGGGCACCGCCTCCAGGTCCGCCGGCGGGTAGACCACCACCGCGGTGCCGATGCCGACCCCCGGCGCGCCGGCCACGCCGGTGAACCAGTTGCCGGTCAGGCTCGAGCCGGTGCGCCCCAGCTCCTGGATGTC
>JAQVKR010000501.1 GCA_028694565.1 Gammaproteobacteria bacterium
GCTCCGCCGCCTCCCCGACCTGGAAGGTGCCGGTCTCGTCCCAGTGCCGCTGTACCTCGGGTTCGATCTTTTCCGGGTGGTAATCCTCGTCCATCGCCTGTGCGGATACCTTGATAAGAAGAAGGGGGATGCCAAAGCAGGAAAGGATACTGCCCCGTCCGGAGGCGGACAACCGCCGCGGGGACGGGCGGGGCGGCAGGACGGGTGGCGGGGCGGCGGCGCCCCGGGGCCCGACGCTCTATACTTTGCGGCAGGGGCCGGGACCGGTCGTGCGGCCGGCGGTGGCCGATGGCGAAGGGGATGGATGCAATGAGCGAACAGGACAGGCAGGGCCCGCAGGAGTCGTCCTCCACGGTCAGCGCCTATGACCGCATGCTGGAGCGGGTGCGAACCGCCCTGGATCGGGCCGGGGACGGCGCCGAACGGGTCCACGACTACATCACCGACGCCATGGAGCGGGCGGTGGAGCTGGGGGAGGTCACCCGCGAGGAGGGCGAACGGGTCGCCGCCTACCTCAAGCGCGACATGGAGGACGCGGGCCGCTTCCTCGCCGAGGGCGGCCAGGCCCTCCGCGACTGGCTGCGCTTCGACATGCAGCTGATCGAGGACCGGATGCTGGACATGTTCGCCCGGGTGGCGGACCAGACCCGCCTGGCCCAGTTGCAGTTCGCCGAGCAGCTCAAGCGCGCCTCCCAGTACCGCACCGGCGAGATAACGGGTATCGGCACCCTGCGCTGCGTGGCCTGCGGCGAGGAGGTGCACTTCACCAAGACCGGCAGGATTCCCCCCTGTCCCGCCTGCCAGGCCACCGTGTTCGAGCGGGTCAGGCCGGGGGACGGGTCCGAACCGCCGGTGGATGCCGGCGACGAGTAGCGCCGCTCGCGCCCGGCCGCCCCGCCAGGGCGCGGGGTCATCCGCGCCTCTGCTCCCCGCGCTCCCCGTGGCGGGGGTTGTCGCCGTCGTCCATAGTTAAAACAGGAGCCGGCGCGGCCGGCTTCGCTCCCGCAGCCGAGGTGCCCATGTGCGGATCGGCGCTGTTCCCCCCGGGGGGTGGCCAGGGGTGACCGGGCGTCTTCCCCTCGTCCTCGCCGTGTTGCTCGCCGCCGGCGCGGCGGGCTGTGCGCCGGCGGCGCCGCGGCCGGCCGGGGGGCGCGCCGCGTCCCCGGTGCCGGGGATGGTGGTGGTGGTGGGCGAGCACGTCGCCATCGACCGGGCGGAGGGGCGCGAATGGATCCGGGCCGTCGATCCGCTGCCGCTGGAGCGGCGCCTGCAGGCGTGTCTGGAGCGGGAGCTCGGCCGTGCCGCCCTGCCGCTGCGCCTGATCGATGCCGACGATTACCGCCGCCGGGTGCTGCCCGGGCTGGATGCCCGGGATGCGCCCCGTACGCTGCCCTCGTTCCGGGTGCTGGCGACCGATCCCGGCTTCCGCGCCCGGGCCGGCGCCATCGGCCTGCGCTACGTGGTGCTGGTGAGCGCCCGCGAGGAGCAGGCCGAGGAGGGCGGCATCGGCTGCTTCGGCGGCTACGGCGGCGGCTTCTGCCTGGGCCTGGTGACCTGGGACAAGACGATGCGCCTGCGGGCGCAGCTCGTCGAACTGGGGGCGGGGGCGAGCGGCGCCCCGGTGACGGCGGGCGCCGGGGGGCGATCCTGGTTCGCCGTGGCGCTGCTGATTCCGCTGGGGATGCCCGCGGCGCCGGTGGGCAGGGCCTGTGACGATCTGGCCCGGGGCGTGGTGGCGGCCATCGCCGCCGGGCGCGCGGCGGACGCCGTCCGGCCGCCGCCGGAGTAGCCGATGGCTTGCCGGCGCAGCGGCCCGCGGGGGCCGGGGAGGTGAGCATGCGCGGGACGAGGAGAGGCGGATGGGCGCGGGCTGCCGCGGCCCTGTGGCTGGCCGGGGCGCTGCTGGCGGGGTGTGCGCCGGCTCCCGTCCTGACCACGGGGGAATTTCCCGCGCTGACCCGCCTGGATACCGTGCTCCAGCGGGGGCGGTCCACCCGCGCCGACGTGGAGCGGCTGCTGGGCTTCCCGGACGGCCGCGGGCATGTGCTGATTCCGATCGGCGGCGCGGAGGGCCGGGGCTGGGCCGGGCGCGACGTCTGGTACTACGAGGATATCGAGGCCACGGGCACGGACAAGGCGCGGCGGGAGGGGGCGGTGACCGTCATCCCGCTCAGGATGCGCCAGCAGGTGCTGCTGGTGCTGTTCGACGGTCCGCGCTTCGACGGCTACCTGTGGTTCTCCAATGTCCAGCGGGGGGTGGGTCATGTGCGTTGAGCCGCGGTGGGCGCCGGTTCGCCGGACGCTCCTGCTCCTGATCCTGGCGCTGACGGCCGGCTGCGGCACCATGCGCTACGGCGTGCCGCCCCGGGTGGAGCGGCTGGACGCGCTCCAGCCGGGGCTGTCGACCACGGCCGATGTTCTCCTGCGCCTGGGGGAGCCCCGCGGGCGCGGCGCGGTGCGCCTGACCCCGGCCGAACCGGTGCGGGAGGTCTTCCTCTATGAGTACGTCGAGGCGGACGCCTCCGGCAAGGCGCGGCTAGATCGGAAGAGCAC
>JAQVKR010000502.1 GCA_028694565.1 Gammaproteobacteria bacterium
CAGGCCGGATCGGCCAGCGCCTCGTAGGTGGAAAGACTGTCGGGATCCACCCGCTCGGTGCTGTAGACGAGGGTGCGGGCCCGGACCGAGAGCCCGTACCAGCGATTCTCCGGGTCGCGCAGGTGGGCCGGCACACTGGTTTCCAGCGTCCCGGAGGCGTAGGGCGCCAGCACCCCGCGCTCGGCCGCCTGCCACAGGTTGCCGGCATCCACCGTGATCAGCATGTCGGCCGGGGTATTCTCGCCCTCGGCCTCCAGCCGGGCCAGCAGCGGCCCCTCCTTGTCGGTGATGTAGCGGATCTCGACCCCGGTTTTCCCGGTATAGGCGTCGAACAGGGGCTTGATCAGCTCTTCGGTGCGGGCGGAATAGACGATCACCTCGTCGGTGGCGGACGCAGGCAGCGCGGGCAGGGCCAGGCAGGCCAGCAGCAGGGTGCGGACGGTGTTCACAAGGGCTTCCTCCAGGCAGTGTTGCAACTGTCAATGCAAACGATAACGATTCTCGTTAATCATGGCAACAGTTAAATTCGGTGCCCATCCGCTTGCCGGGTGTTGGAGGGAGAGGCCGGGGTTTGCTATACAAAACCGATTGCGCCCGGGAGGGGCGCCGTTTCAAAAACAACAACAGCCGCCGGCCGGGCCGGCACACAACCAGAGCATTGAGGAGGGGGCGGAATGGACGCGCGCGAGGGGGTCCTGGAGCTTCCCGGATCGAGCCTTGAACCGACCCAGGCGGAACTGCGCCGGGAAATCGACGAACTGGAACGGCGCATCCGATCCGGTGACGCCATCAGCGAAGACTACACCCGCCTCGAGCACCGACGCCTGCTGCTCGACGCCCTGCGCGAGCTGAGCGGCGATCCCTGAGCCGGACCGCATCCCTCAAGTCCCTTCCCGATCTTCCTCCCGCCCGCAGCCCCGGCGGTCATCAGGCTGCCGCGGTCGCCGCGCCGATTGTGATTGCCGGCCCGCTGCGGCGCGGGGCGATGTCCGGCGCGACCGCCCCGGGGTCCCGTTGCAGGCCGATGACGGTTGTCTATGCTTCATTTGTGCGGAGGACAACATAGCGTCATTACCGCCCCGCGCGCCTCCGGCCGGATCGGCCCGGAGGCGTGCGGCGGGGGTCGTTCACGGGGGAGTGTGACATGGCCGAGAAACGCAAGGAGAAGGAGTTGAAAGTGTCGAAGGCGCCGGGACAGGAGCTCCAGCCCGCCGGCCGGCGCGGCGGCCTGATGGAGCCCTTCGACGAGTTCGATCGCCTGTTCGACAGCTTTTTCCGCCGCGGGCTGATGCGCTCGCCGCTGTTCGACTGGCCGGTGTCGCCGCGCCTGGCGGTGCTGGAGGAGCGGATGCCGCGGGTCGACATCGTCGACCGCGACAAGGAACTGGTGGTGCATGCCGAGCTGCCCGGGGTCACGAAGGACGGGCTGGAAGTCACCCTTGGCGAGGATTCCCTGACCATCCGCGGCAGCCGGAAGCACGAGCAGAAGGAGTCGGGTGAGAACTACTACCGCAGCGAGATACACCGCGGGGAGTTCTGCCGCACGCTGCGTCTGCCCGCCGCGGTGGACGGCGACAAGGCCAAGGCGACATTCTCCGACGGCGTGCTGGAGCTTGTCCTGCCGAAGCTGGAGAGCGCCCGGCGCCGGACGGTGAAAGTCGAGTAGGCGTCCGGTGAGCCGCTGGCCGGCCACCGGGGTTCAGGGAGGACCGGGGGAGGCGTCGCGCCGGCCCGGGGGTGTCCGGTGATTCCCGCCGCCGCGGCGGCCGGCGGTGCACCCGGTCCGGATGGATGTTACCCACGCGCGGAGAGTACCCATGACGGATATCGTCGGTTTGCTCGGAAACGAGGCTGAAAACCTGCTCAAGCATCGCTGTTCAGGCATTCCCGCGGAGCAGATTCACGCCCCGGGACCCGATTATGTGGAACGGGTGGTTTCCGCCAAGGCCCTCAAGCCGGCCGTTCTCCGCAACCTGCAGCTGCTGTTCGACACCGGCCGCCTGGGGGGAACCGGCTACCTCTCCATCCTGCCGGTTGACCAGGGCGTGGAGCACTCCGGCGGCGCCTCCTTTGCGCCCAATCCGGCCTTCTTCGACCCGGAAACCATCTGCCGGCTGGCCATCGAGGGTGGCTGCAATGCCGTGGCCTCGACCCTGGGGGTGCTGCACTCGGTGGCGCGCGGTTACGCCCACCGCATCCCGTTCCTGGTGAAGATCAATCACAACGAGTTGCTCACCCACCCGGCCCTGCACGACCAGACCCTGTTCGCCAGCGTGCAGCAGGCCTTCGACCTGGGCGCCGTGGCGGTGGGCGCCACCATCTACTTCGGCTCGCAGGAGTCGCGGCGGCAGATCCAGGAGGTGAGCGAGGCCTTCGAGCTGGCCCACGATCTGGGGATGGTGACCGTGCTCTGGGCCTACCTGCGCAATCCCAACTTCAAGCTGGGCGGCGTGGACTACCATACCGCGGCCGATCTCACCGGCCAGGCCAACCATCTGGCCTCCACCATCGGGGCGGACATCGTCAAGCAGAAGCAGGCCGACTGCAAC
>JAQVKR010000503.1 GCA_028694565.1 Gammaproteobacteria bacterium
TACCGCCCGCCCTTGCCTTTCTCCCCTCTCCCCCCGGGAGAGGGGCCGGGGGTGAGGGAGGTTTTCCCCCCTCTACGGCCGCCGAGTAGCGCAGCCGGGACGGGAGTAGTCGGCCGAGGGTGTCTGAGGCCCGAAGGGCCGAGTTCCTCGGCCGCCCGGTCCGGCGAGCAACGCAGGGTACCTGGAGCGAAGCGGAAGGCGGCGTAGCGGGGCGGCTTTTCTTTGGTTCCTTTCTTTGGCCGAACAAAGAAAGGAACCGGCGCGCGGGCCGCACCCGCCCCAATCAGCCCGCGCGAAGCGCGACCAAACCCAAAACAGCAGGCGAGGTCGCCTGCGCTACACCCTGACCACCACCAGCGGCACCTCCATCTCCTCCCCGCTCACCCCCCCATGAACCCCGATATGGCGGAACGGCTTCTCCCCCGCCACCTGATCCTTGATGACCCAGTTGTCCTTCATCAGCAGGGTGTAGTGGCCGATGCGCTGCCGCAACCTGGGATGGGGTTCTCCCAGGCCGAAGAAGCCCCGGGCCAGCAGTTCCTCGCTGCGGTGCAACTCGGCGCAATGGGCCAGCTTGTCCGCCACGTAGGACTCGAAGCGGGAAGCCTGGTCCGGGTGGACGTAGCAATAGGCGGCGCGGGGCTCGCCGCACAGGGGCAGGACCAGGGTTTCCGCCAGGTCCGGGTGGTCGTTCAGGTGCACCAGCTTATCGGGGGCGGTGTCGATCAGGCCGTGGTCGGCGGTGGCGATCACCAGGGTGTCGGTACCGCGGATGCGTTCCAGGAAGGCGCCGAAGGCGGCGTCGAACTCGGCGAAGCGAGCCGCCACCTTGGCGCTCATGACCCCGTGCTCGTGGGCCAGGGAGTCGATGTCCGGCAGGTAGGCGTAGACGTATTTCTGCCCCGGTGCTTCCACCACCGATGCCACCGAGGCGAACAGCTGGGCCAGGCTCTTGTAGCCCAGGCGCCGGGCGGACCCGCTGGCGGCGTTATTGAAGTCGGTGCCCATGATCCATTCCGGCGCCACCACCACCGAGGGCACCGCCAGGGTATCGAACAGGGGGGTGAAGCCGAACAGGGCGCGGGGTTCGATGCCCGCCGCCGACAGGGAGGCGCCGCCGAACCGTGCGCGGAACGGCAGCACCGCCAGCACGCTGCCCGCTTCGGCCAGGTAGGTGAACCAGCCGGTGAGGCCGTGCTGCTGGGGCGCCTCGCCGGTCATGAAGGTGGTGATGGCGGAGGCGGTGGTGGAGGGGAACACCGAAGTCATGCTCCCCCGCCGGTGGCGCTCCAGCACGCTCCCCTGCCCCAGCTCCCGCAGCATCCGGTCGCCCAGGCCGTCCGCCACCAGCAGCACCACGTTGCGCGCACCGGCGACCTCCTCCGGCGGGAGGTCCCGCAGGGGCGGGTAGACGGGCGAAGGCTCCCCCAGGGCCGCCCGCAGGGAGGCCATCAGGTTGGCGAGGGAGCCGCCGTGGTAGTCGGGGAGGATCACCGGGCGCAGTGGGCCGCCAGCACTTCCGCCACGCAGCAGGTCAGGGCGCGGGCGGCCGGCAGGTGGAGGAATTCGTTGGGGCCGTGGGCGTTGGAGCCGGGGCCCAGCACCCCGGTGATGAGGAACTGGGCTTTCGGGAAGCGCTCGCCCAGCATGCCCATGAAGGGGATGGTGACGCCCTCGCCCATGAACACCGCCTCCTTGCCGAAGTAGGTTTCCGAGGCCCGGTTGAGGGCGGCTTCGAACCAGGGGGCAAGGGGGGCGGCATCCCAGCCGGGGGCTTTCTGCTCGGCGTGGAATTCCACGCGGGCGCCGTAGGGCGGGTCGGATTCCAGCAGGGTTTTCAGCTCCGCCGCGGCGGCTTCCGGTTCGCAGGATGGCGGGATGCGCAGGGAAAGCTTGAGGGCGGTGCGGGGGCGCAGCACGTTGCCGGCGTTGTCCAGGGGCGGCAGGCCGCCGGCGCCGGTGACCGACAGGGCGGGGGCCCAGGCGCGGTTGAGGATCAGCTGTGCCGGATCGCGGCCGGTGGGCTCCACGCCGTCGGCGAAGGGGAACTTGGTGTAGACCGCCTCCCCCAGCACTTCGGCGGCGCGGGCAGCCTGCTCCACCCGGCCGGGAGGGATTTCCTTGTGAAAGGCCGGGGGCCGGATGCGGCCGGTCTCTTCGTCCTCCAGGCGGGACAGCAGACGCCGGGCAATGCGGAAGCTGGACGGCACGGTGCCGGAGGCGTCGCCCGAGTGCACCCCTTCGGTGAGCACGTCCACGCTCAGGTTGCCGTTGATGAGGCCCCGCAGGGACACGGTGCACCACAGGCGCTCGTAGTCGCCGCAGCCGGAATCCAGGCCTATCACCAGGGAGGGGGTGCCGATGCGCTCGGCCAGGTGCTCGACGTAGTAGGGCAGGTCGTAGCTGCCGCTTTCCTCGCAGCACTCGATGAGGGCCACGCAGCGGGCGTGGGGGACGCCCTGCTCCTGGAGCACGCGGATGGCGGCCAGGGCCGAATAGAGGGCGTAGCCGTCGTCCACGCTGCCCCGGCCGTACAGCTTGT
>JAQVKR010000504.1 GCA_028694565.1 Gammaproteobacteria bacterium
GGGCGGCGAGGAACACCAGGGAGGGGACGAAGGCGCCCAGCAGCGGCGGGGGGCCGTAGACCAGGCTGAGCTGACCGGCGGTCAGGTTGAACAGGTGGAAGGCGAAGCCCGCCACGGCGCCGACCACCAGGCGGGAGCCGGTGTGGGCCGAGCGCAGCGGCCCGAAGGTGAAGGGCACCGCCAGCAGGACCATGACCGCGATTGCGAGGGGCTTGGCGAGCCGCTGCCAGAAGGCGAGCCGGTAGCGGCCGGCATCGAGATCGTTGTCCTCGAGGTAGGCGATGTAGCGGTGCAGCCCATGGGCGGAGAGGTTCTCCGGCTTGACGATGGCCACGCTCAGCAGGTCCGGGTTGAGCAGCGTGTCCCAGCCCGCCTGCTCCAGGCTCCGGGTCTGGACCCGCTCATCCTCCAGCACGCTCTGCTCCAGGCCCTCGAGGGCCCACTTGCCGTCGCGGAACACCGCCCGCCGCGCCAGGGTGGCGACCCGCAGCTGCTGGCTGTCGTCGAATTCGTAGATGGTGACGCCGGCCAGCACGGCGCCGGGCAGAATGTCCTGGATGTGGATGAAGGTGCTGCCGTCCTTGGCCCAGAACCCCTCGGCGGTCTGCAGCGTCGCCCGGTTGGTCTTGGCCATCGACCGCTGCGCCTGGGCGTACTGCTCCGCCCCCGGCGCCACGAATTCACCCATGAGCATGCCGCCGAGCGCGATGAGCAGCCCCGTCTTCAGCACGCCCAGCCCGATGTTCAGGATGGAACGGCCGGCCGCCCGGAGCACCACCAGTTCGCCATGGCTGGCGAGCAGTCCCAGCGCCGCCACCGCCCCCAGCAGGGCCGAGACCGGCAACAGCTCATAGGCGCGCCGGGGCAGCGTGAGGAGGACGTAGGCGGGGCATCGAAAACGCCGTAGGTGCCTTTCCCCACGTCGCCCAGCTCCTCGACCAGGGTAAAGAACAGCTCCACGCCGAGCAGCACCGCGAGCACCAGCAGCGTGGCGAGGAGGACGTTCAGGCCCAGGTAGCGGTCGATGATCTTCATGCCGCACGCCACTGTTCACGCAGCCGGTCCCAGCCGAAACGGCCCGGCAACAGCGCCAGGACGGCGGCGAGCAGCAACAGATGCACCCACCACAATCCCAGGAAGCCCGGGATGCGGCCATCCTCCAGCCAGACCCGGGCCATGCCCAGCAGGTTCACGTAGACGATGTAGGCGAACAGGCCCGGGAGTATGCGGGCGAAGCGCCCCTGGCGCTGCCGGGTGCGCCCGAGCGGGACGGCCAGCAGCGCCAGCAGCGGGGTGGAGACGATGATGGATATGCGCCATTGCAGCTCGGCGGTGTCCTTCGGGCCGCCGCGTTGCCAGAGCTCCCCGTTGCCCAGGCTCTCGCGCTTGACCTTGGGTGTCGCCGCCTGCTCCTGGACCCGCACGGCGTAGCGATCGAAGCTCACGATGCGGAAATCGCCCTGCCCCGGGACGCCCTCGTAGCGGTGTCCCTGGTCCATGACCACGAAGTAGTCGCCGGTCTCGGCGTTCCTGCTGAGCAGGGCTTCGCGGGTCGAGATGACGCCGATGCGCGGGGTGCTGCCCTCGCGCTGGCGCAGCACCCGGGCCACGAAGACGTTCTCCAGCCGCTGTTCGCCCTCGCTCAGGCTCTCGACGTAGAAGATGCCGCGCCCGCCCGCCAGCTCCGTGAACCGTCCGGGAGAGATCATGCGCAGGGCCGCCGTGGCCCGTTCGGAGGCCTTGATGCTGTATTCGCGCGCGCTGGACCACGGCCCCACCACCAGGACCAGCAGCGCCACCAGCACGGTCACGGGCACGCTGATGCCGAGCACGATGCCGGCCAGGCGCCCGGGGCCGATGCCGCTGGAGAAGAAGACGAACATCTCCTGGTCGCGGTAGAGGCGGCCGAATACCATGAGGATGGCCAGCATCAGGGCCAGGGGCAGCATCTGCCCGAGATAGGCCGGCAGCTTGAGCAGCAGCAGCACCAGGATGCCTTCCCCGGAAAACTGGCCGCTGACCGCCTCGGCGAGATAGTTGACGAAACGGTTGCTGACCAGCACGGCCAGGAGAAGCGCCGAGATGCCGGCCACGCTGGCGAGTACGGACCGGGCGATATAGCGGGGGATGATCAAGGCCGGCTTCTTATCGGATTATGGGGGACGCGCCGCGCCCTTTCACGTTGGTAATTTCTTGGTAAACTAGCAGACAAGCTCAAAAAGGCGGCAAAAAACATACTTTTCCGCCTCTTTCATGGCCGCGGGATCCCGTTCCAGGCAATTGCCCGGGGTGCCGCCGGGCCAATTATCCACGAACCGTCTTCGCTTGTCTGCATCGGGAGAGGCTATGGAATTCAGTGTCAAGAGCGGCAATCCGGAGAAGCAGCGCAGCGCCTGCGTGGTGGCGGGCGTTTTCGAGCCCCGCCGGCTCTCCCCCGCGGCCCAGCAAATCGACAAGGTCAGCGATGGGTTCCTGAGCAATCTCCTGCGCCGCGGCGACCTCGAGGGCAAGCCGGGACAGAAGATCGGAAGAGCACAC
>JAQVKR010000505.1 GCA_028694565.1 Gammaproteobacteria bacterium
GATGAGTCATGGGTGATGGGAGAAAAACGGCGCCTTACTAATCACTCATCACTCATCACTCATCACTCATCACTCATCACTCATCACTCATCACTCATCCGTGCCAGAACCTACCAGAAAACCGGTTCACGCCCCATCACCCATCACCCATCACCCATCACCCATCACCCATTGCCCATCACCCATTGCCCATCATAAAAAAAGGCCGGTCACCTGCGGCTCCACCATCCGCTTTACGGTGACCGGCTCTCAGCAGCTTGCTGTCAATCGCTAAGGAATCGTTGCCGCCCCTCAGGGCTTGATGTAGGTGTAACCCATCGACTGCAGGCGGGAGAGCTCGGCCACGCCGCTGGGTACGATATCCTCCTCGTAGACGTCGAAGAGGTCGGTCTTGTAGTCGATCTTCCGGCCCACCAGGGTGTTGTTGCAGACCTGGAACTTCACGTTCTGGCTCTTGAGGCTCACCACCTTGCTTTCCATGTCGGCGTCCTCCTTGGCGTACTTCAGCAGGGAGACGCCGTTGCCGTGCATCACGATCGCGATCTCCATGTTCTCGGCGCCCACGGCGTTGATGTGGTTCTGGATGTTGCGCATGGCGCCGATCTGCTGCTTCTGGTTGTCGTAGTTGATGTGGTAGACCACCTTCTGCTTGCCATAGCGCTCGTTGGCGATGGCGGCGGTCCCGGCGGTGAGCAGGAATACGGCGGTGAACAGCAGGGTCATCACTCGGGTCATGGTCGCTCCTCCGTCTGGCAGTTGAACTGCTCGTTGTCTGTTTTCTGAATGCGGCACCACTACCAGGGCAATTGACATGCCAGGATCACAATCAAGTCAATTCAACAAGTTGAGATAACGCACATTGCATAGCGCATTCGCGGGTGTTGCAGGTTGCAGCAGGTTTGCAGAATTCGGCAGGGGGTACGGCGGAGGAGCGGCGCCTAGGCCTCTTCCACGGCGCGCAGCTTGCGCCAGAGGGTGGTGCGATTGATGCCCAGTATCTCGGCGGCCTGGCGCTGGTTGCCGCCGACGCTGTCGAGCACCTGGCGGATATAGCGCAGCTCCATCTCCTCCAGGGTCTCCGGCGACCCGCTGTCGAGACGGAAGGCGTGGGCGGGGCGGGGGGCCGTCGCCGCCGGCTCGTCCAGCGGCTCGAGGTGATCGCCGTCGGACATGATGACGCAGCGCTCGACGAAGTTGCGCAGCTCGCGCACGTTGCCCTCCCAGGGCCGCTGCTGGAGCCGCTGCAGCGCCGGTCCGGTGAAATGGCGCACCGGGCGATCGTACTTGTGGGCGAACTCCTCGGCAAAACGGCGCACCAGGAGCGGAATGTCCTCGCGCCGCTCGGCCAGCGAGGGGATGGCCAGGGTGACCACGTTGAGCCGGTGATAGAGGTCGTGGCGGAATTCGCCCCGGGCCGCGAGGGTGGCGAGATCGCGGTTGCTGGCGGCGATGAAGCGGGCGCGGATGGGAATCACCTCGGTGCCGCCCACCGGGGTCACCGTACGCTCCTGCAATACCCGCAGCAGCTTCACCTGCATGGCGTCGGAGATGTTGCCGATCTCGTCCAGGAACACGGTCCCCGCCCCCGCCGACTCCAGCAGTCCGGTACGGTCCCGCTCGGCACCGGTGAAGGCGCCCTTGCGGTGGCCGAACAGCTCGCTCTCCAGCAGCGTGTCGGCGATGGCACCGCAGTCGATGACCGTGAACGGCTCTTCGCAGCGCGGCCCGCGCTCGTGGATGGCCCGCGCCACCAGCTCCTTGCCCACCCCGGAACCGCCCTGCAGGATGACACAGCAGTCCACGGCCGCGAGCTTGTCGATCATGCGGTTGACCCCGGCCATGGCCGGGGATTCCCCCGCCATGTCCCGCGCCCCCTTCTCCCGCTGCAGGCGCTGCTTCAGGCGGCGGTTCTCGGCGCTCACCGCGGAGAAGCGCAGGGTGCGCCGGATGGCCATGTCCAGCTCGCGCAGCTCGTAGGGCTTCTTTAGGAAATCGGCCGCACCGGCCTGCATCGCCTGCACGGCCCGCTCCACCGTGCTCTGACCGGTGATGGCGAGAATGGGCAGCTGGGCGAACCGCTCGGCGAGGGTGCGGATGAGCTCGAAGCCGTCCATGCCGGGCATGTTGAGATCGGTGAGCACGAGCGCCGGCACCTGCCGCCCGAGGGCATCGAGGCACTCGGTGGCGGAGGTGAACACCTCGCAGCGGTAGCCGAGGCGCTCGCCGGCGCGCAGGAACAGGCGATTGGCGACGGCGTCGTCGTCGACGAAGTAGAGCAGCGGACGCTCAGGCATTCACCGCCTCCGGCAGGCGCTCGCGCCCGGAGCCGGACTGGGCCAGCGGGAGCGCGAACCAGACACAGAGGCCGCCGCCGGGGCGCGCTTCGGCGCTCATGCGGCCACCGTGGCGCTGGACGATGGAGTAGCTCACCGAAAGCCCGAGCCCGGTGCCCTGGCGATTCTGCTTGGTGGAGTAGAAGGGCTCGAATATGCGCGCGATCTGGCTCTCCGGAATTCCCGCGCCGGTATCCTCCAC
>JAQVKR010000506.1 GCA_028694565.1 Gammaproteobacteria bacterium
TCCGAGGAGTTCCCCACCCGCTACTTCGACGTGGGCATCGCCGAGCAGCACGCCGTGACCCTCGCCGCGGGCATGGCCTGCGACGGGCTGCGGACGGTGGTGGCCATCTACTCCACCTTCCTGCAGCGGGCCTACGACCAGCTGATCCATGACGTGGCGATCCAGAACCTGCCGGTGCTGTTCGCCATCGACCGGGGCGGCATCGTCGGGCCCGACGGCCCCACCCACGCCGGCAGCTTCGACCTCTCCTACCTGCGCTGCATCCCCAACCTGGTGGTGATGGCGCCCGCGGACGAGAACGAGTGCCGGCAGATGCTCTACACCGCCACCACCCTCGACGGCCCCGCCGCGGTGCGCTATCCCCGCGGCACCGGCCCCGGCGTGGCGCCGGAGGAGGCCCTGGCCGCGCTGCCCGTGGGCCGGGCCGAGGTCCGGCGCCGGGGCCGCGGCGTGGCCCTGCTCGCCTTCGGGGCCATGGT
This sequence comes from Gammaproteobacteria bacterium, assembly GCA_028694565.1. Lineage (GTDB taxonomy): Bacteria > Pseudomonadota > Gammaproteobacteria > DSM-26407 > DSM-26407 > Thioalbus. The sequence continues at coordinate 480 of JAQVKR010000506.1, forward strand.
GCCGCCGGCGGAGGCCGCCGGCGCGGCGCTCGACGCCACGGTGGCGAACATGCGCTTCGTCAAGCCGCTGGACGCGGATCTGGTTCTCGAGCTGGCCGCCACCCACGCGCTGCTGGTGACGGTGGAGGACAACACCGTCGCCGGCGGCGCCGGCAGCGGCGTCAACGAGCTGCTGGCCGCCGCCGGTCTCGCCTGCCGGGTGCTGAACCTGGGCCTGCCGGACCGGTTCCTCGAGCACGGGGGGCGGGAGGAGCTGCTCGCGGAAGTGGGCCTGGATGCCGCCGGCATCGAGCGCTCGATACGGGACTTTTCAGCCGCCGCCGATTGTCAAACCACGGCCGCCGCCGTAGAGTCATAGTGAATCACTCAGGTTTTGACGGCATGAGTGCGCCCCCCGCCCCGACGGTTACGGCCGCGCCCGCCCTCCCGGGGGGAACGGCGGGTGTCGGCGCTCGCTATACAGAGGATCCTGCATCATGAACCGACCCGAGAAGTCCATTGCCGACGTGCAGAGCAGCCAGGACACCCGGCGCATCGCCATCGACAAGGTGGGCATCAAGGATATCCGCCACCCCATCCGCGTCGCCGATCGCGACGGCGGCGAGCAGCACACCGTGGCCATGTTCAACATGTACGTGAACCTGCCCCACAACTTCAAGGGCACGCACATGTCGCGGTTCGTGGAGATCCTCAACCTGCACGAGCGCGAGATCACGGTGGACTCGTTCAAGGAGATGCTGGTGGAGGTCACCCAGCGCCTGGAGGCCGAGTCGGGGCACATCGAGATGACCTTCCCCTACTTCGTCAACAAGAAGGCGCCGATCTCCGGGGTGCAGAGCCTGATGGACTACGAGGTGAGCTTCATCGGCGAGGCGCACAACGGCGAGATCTCCATGGATCTCAAGGTGGTGGTCCCGGTCACCAGCCTCTGTCCCTGCTCGAAGAAGATCTCCGACTACGGGGCCCACAACCAGCGCTCCCACGTCACCGTCGCCGCCCGCACGCGCGGCTTCATCTGGATCGAGGACATCATCGACCTGGTGGAGCAGGAGGCCTCCTGCGAGCTCTACGGGCTGCTCAAGCGGCCCGACGAGAAGCACGTGACCGAACGCGCCTACGACAATCCCAAGTTCGTGGAGGACATGGTGCGCGACGTGGCCGCGCGGCTGAACGCCGACGAGCGCATCAGCGCCTACGTGGTGGAATCGGAGAACTTCGAGTCCATCCACAACCACTCCGCCTACGCCCTCATCAGCATGGACAAGGAGCGGGCCGCGCAGGGCTGACCGCCACCCGCCCCGCCGTGCGGGTCAGTGGCGCTGGGTGATGACCAGCATGTTGCCCTGGTCCCACAGCTCCAGGCGCTGCAGGAAGGACATGCCCAGCAGGGTCTCGGCGGGCAGCGGCCCGTCGAGGACCACCGCCTCCACCCCGCGCAGCTCCACGCCGCCCACCCGCACCCGGTCGAGGCGCACGCGCCAGGCCTCCTCGTAGCCCGAGGCCGTGACCACCCCCGCCGGCACGCCCACCACCCGGTAGTCGATGCCCAGGCGGCGCGCCTCGACGGCGTTGAGGGAGACGCGGGTGGCGCCGGTGTCCACCAGGAAGCGCACCGTCTGGCCGTTGATGCTGCCGATGGTGCGGTAGAGGCCGCTGGCGTCGCGCGGTATCCGCGCCGTGCTGGTCTTGGGCGCAGCCAGGGCGGTGCTCACATCGCTGCCGAGCCCCAGGGTCAGCGTCCGACCCTCCACCTCCAGCACCGCCCGCTCGCTGTCGGCGCCCACCAGCCGCACGCCCTCTGGGCTGCGCTGCCCGGCGCGCAGGAGCCGGTCGGTGCCGTCGATGCGCACCACCGCCATGCCCTGGAACAGCCCCTGCACCGAGATCTGATCCACGGCCGCGGCCGTGCCGCAGACACCGGCCAGCAGCGCCAGCACACCCCACAGCCGCGGATGACCGCTCACGGACTCAGCGCCGGATGCGCCAGCCCGGGCCCGCGTCCCGGGTCAGGTCGATGGACAGCGGCGCACCCCAGCCGAGATCGGAAGAG
>JAQVKR010000507.1 GCA_028694565.1 Gammaproteobacteria bacterium
ATGAGCTCCAGGCCGATGAGCACGAACAGGGTGGCGTTGAGCACCTCGTCGATGAGCTCCCAGAAGGTGTCCAGGTGCTCGCGGGTATGGTCCGACATGCCGAACAGCCGGCCGTGGTTGCCGATGAACAGCCCCGCCACCACCATGGCCAGCGGGCCGGAGACGTGGATTTCGCTGGCCAGCGCGTAGCCGCCCATCACCAGGGCGAGAGTGATGAGGACCTCGACCCGGTAGTCGTCCACCCGCTTGAGCAGGAAGTAGGCGGCGTAGCCGATCGCCAGCCCGAACAGGATGCCGCCGAGGGCCTCCTCGGCCAGCAGCAGCGCCACCTCGCCGGCGCTGACCTCGTGGCCGCCGGCGGCGATGCCCAGCAGCACCAGGAACACCACCACCGCGATGCCGTCGTTGAACAGGGACTCGCCGGTGATCTTGGTCTCCAGCGTCTTGGGCACGCCGGCGGTCTTCAGCAGCCCCAGCACCGCGATGGGGTCGGTGGGGGAGATGAGGGCGCCGAACAGCAGGCACCAGATGAGCGGCAGATCCAGCCCCAGCGCACCGAACAGCCACCAGGCCAGCCCGCCCACCAGGAAGGTGGAGGAGACCACCCCCGCGGTGGCGAGCACGATGATGACCCCCTTCTGCCGGGCCAGATCGTCCAGGTTCACGTGCAGGGCGCCGGCGAAGAGCAGGAAGCTCAGCATGCCCTGCAGCAGCACCTCCTCGAAGTCGATCCGGCCCAGCACCTCGCGGGCCAGCCGCTCGGGGTAGACCCAGCCCAGGTGGTGGGCCCCGAGCATCGCCAGCGACAGCGCCAGGGCGATGACCATCACGCCGATGGTGGCGGGCAGCCCCACGTAGCGGTGGTTCAGGTAGCTGAACAGCGCGGTGAGGGTGATGACGAGGGCGACGATGTCGAGCATGGGGCGGCTTCCCTGGCGAATCGGGACCTCCGGCTTTTCCCCGCGGCCTGTGGGCGGGGCCGGCGGCCGCGATCCGTGGCGGCGACGGCATGAATCAGCCGGGAGTACCCTATAATAGCGCGGCCCCACTCCACCGTCCGGGATCACCCATGCCTGAAACCCTGGCCACCGGCTGGCTCTCCGGTGCCGGCGCCACCTTCCTGCTCATCGCGCTGGCCGAGTTCGGCGACAAGAGCCAGCTGGTCTGCATGACCCTGGCCTGCCGCTACCGCGGCGGGCCGGTGCTGCTCGGCGCGGTGAGCGCCTTCGCGCTCCTCAACGCCCTGGCCGTGGGCTTCGGCGCGGCGGTGGCCCGCTGGCTGCCGGAGCCGATCCTGGCCGGGGGCGTGGCGCTGCTGTTCGCCGGTTTCGGCATCCACGCCCTGCGGGCGGCGAACGGCGCCGACGACGGGGAGACGGTGCCCGAGCGCAGCGGTCACGGCATCTTTCTCACCGCCTTCCTGCTCATCGTGATGGCGGAGTTCGGCGACAAGACCCAGATCGCCGTGGCCGGCCTCGGCAGCGCCACCCAGCCCGTGGCGGTGTGGGCGGGCGCCACGCTGGCGCTGCTGTTCACCTCCGGGGTGGGCGTGGTGGCGGGCCGCCGGGTGCTCCAGCGCCTGCCGCTCGGGTGGCTTCACCGGGCCAGCGGCGGCCTGTTCCTGCTGCTCGCCGTTTTCGCCGCCTGGCGGGCGTGGCAGGCGCTGGCGGCGGGCTGAGGGGACGCCCCGCAACCGCCAAGGCGCCGGGACCGCCCGGGAGGCGGCGCGATTCGGGGGTTGCCGGCCCGGGTGGGCGAGGGGATGCGGCGGGCGGGGTGCGCGCATGGGCGGTTTCTGGCAGGATGCCGGAGATCGCCGCCGAGGAGCCCGCCCCATGCTGATCTCCCTCATCGTCGCCATGGCCGAGGACCGCGCCATCGGCATCGAGAACCGCCTGCCCTGGCACCTGCCCGCGGATCTGCGCCACTTCCGCGACACCACCCTGGGCAGCCCCCTCATCATGGGGCGCCTTACCCACGAGTCCATCGGCCGCCCGCTGCCCGGGCGGCGCAACATCATCGTCAGCCGCGACCCGGGCTATCGTGCCGAGGGCTGCGAGGTGGTGGGCTCGGTGGAGGCGGCGCTGGCCGCGGCGGCGGGGGCCGGGGAGGTGTTCGTGATGGGGGGGGCGAGCCTCTACGCCCAGCTTCTGCCCCGTTGCGACCGGCTCTACCTGACCCTGGTGGAGGGCCGCTTCGCGGCCGACGCCTACTTCCCCGGGATCGACGCGGGCGAGTGGCGCGAGATCGCCCGCGAGGATCACGCCCCCGACGCCGACAACCCCCACCCCTACAGCTTCCGGGTACTGGAGCGGACCGGGGCGTCGGGCAAGGGGGAATAGACCGGATTGACGGGATTCGCGGGGCCGGGGCAGGCGGGGAGCGGATGCTGAGGCGGCGGGGCCCCGCCCGGGCCATCTTCCACGCGGCGACCGGGGAGGGCCGGGCCGGCCCACCCGCGGCCGCCCCCTGCTACAGCCTCCCGTTTTCCACGCTATGGAAAAATATTTCGCAAGGTTTCCACGCT
>JAQVKR010000508.1 GCA_028694565.1 Gammaproteobacteria bacterium
CGGCCAGCCGCGCACGCTGTTCCCGGGCCCGCTGATCGGCCAGCAGGGCCGCCCGCGCCGTCTCGAAGTCGGCCACGGTGGCATCCAGGTCCTGGAGCGTATCGGGCTCGACCCAGCGCACCCGCTCGAGCACCCGGGCGGCCTCGAACTCGACGATGGCGCCGCGGCGGCTGTGATAGAGGTAGATGCGCCCCGGGGTGGCGGGCTCCGGGAGTTGGGGATCGCGGATGACCAGCGCGCTCCGCTGCCCGGCCTCGAGCCAGCCGAATACGATGCCACTTACTTCTGTGCGACTTTTCCTGGCCATGTTCCGCGCACCTTTCTCAATCGGGGGGTCCGGACGGCCCCGGGCTTCCCGGGACGCGGAAGGCCCGGCCCGGGACCGGGTCGGCGACATCCTCCGCGCGCCGATATTACGATGAATTTCCGCATCGGGTCACTGGATCCGGAACGGCTGGGTCATGGGATGCCGGCCGGGGTCCGGGAGGAATTTGCCGAAAATCAGCCGTGATTTTGACAACCATCTGACCAAAAACAAAAAATAGCCTGCGCCCGCGGCATGCCCTAGACTGTCCGGTAAGGGCGGTTGGAAGACTCCGGCCGGCCCGGGGCCGCACCGGGGAGCGGGCGGCAATCCAGGGTGGCGATCGCCGTGAAGTGTGCCAGGGACAGGGTGTCGAACAACGGTGGGGCGATCGCAGCATATCCGAGGTGAACCATGAAGAACCGCGTTGTGGGCACAATCGCCCTTTTGGCGGCTGTTTTCGGACCCTTCGCCATCCAGGCTTCGGAGGTGGATCCGGTGGCGGCCGAGCGGGGTCGCGAGCATTTCAAGCTGTTCTGCACCAACTGTCACGGCCTGTCGGGGGAGGGTAACGGCCCCTTGGTGGCAATGCTCAAGATCCAGCCTGCGAACCTGACCCAGCTCGCCCGGCAGGATGGCGGGCACTTCGACGCCGAGCGGGTGCTGAAGGCCATCGACGGCCGCCATCAGGTGGGTGCCGAGGGCGAGAGGAACATGCCGGTATTCAGCGAAAACCTGGCCATCAGCACGGTCATCGACCTGGTCGAGTACCTCAAGACCATCCAGCGCTGAGACCGGATCCGGCCGGATCCTGAGGCGCAACCAGCCGCCCGGGCGCCTGTCCCGGGCGCGCTTAATCTCGCATTGCCCGGTTCAGGGGCGCTAAACTGAACCCGGTGCTCCGGCGCTGGACCCGGGTTCAGCCGGTGCCGTTCCCGAGACAGACCGGCGGCGAGAGAGCGTGAAATTCAGCGTCCACTTCAATCAGCCAACCCGCATCATCCTGCTGGCCGCGCTGGCGCTTCTCGCCCTCCTTGGCAACTACCAGGCCTTCCCGCTCTTCTTCCGCGTCGAGTTTCTCTTCGGCAGCATCGCCACGCTGATCGCGCTGCAGCTGCTGGGCCGCCCCTTCGCGATGCTGGTGGCGATCGTGGGATCGCTGTACACGCTGCTGGTATGGGGCCATCCCTACGCGCTCATCATCGCCCTGCTGGAGGTGGCGGTGGTGGGGATGCTCTCCCGCAGCCTCGTGCGCAGCATCGTTGCCGCCGACATTCTCTACTGGACCTTCCTCGGCGCGCCCCTGTCCATCCTCTTCTATGCGGGGTTGATGGGCGCGCCCAGCGAGCAGGCGGCGCTCATCGGGATGAAGCATGCCCTCAACGGGGTCTTCAACGCCATCGTGGCGAGCATGTTGCTGTCGGTGCTGGTGCTCTATCAGCGCGACTCCGGCCGGGGCGTCGTGGTCCACAGCGTCTCCCTGCGCAACCTGGTGCTGAACATCCTCATCACCTCCGTGTTCCTGCCCTCGCTGGCGCTCATCGTCTACCAGAACCGCAACGCGCTGAGCGAGGTGCAGTCCGCCCTGGAGGATGAGCTGACCCTCCATGCCCGGTTCCTGAACGACTTCCTCTCCTCCGGGGGGCGGGAGCCGGACCTGCCCCGGATTCGCCAGATGCTGGAGGTCTGGTCGCGGGGGGACGGGATACACACGTCGCTGCTGCGCGCCGACGGCACGGTGCTGCTGAGCACGACCACCGCCCAGCGGGTCCGGAACGTGCTCGGGACCGGCAGGCAGACCATGCTGGGCGGGGGGCTGGTGCTGTGGCTGCCGCCCGGCACCATGCCCGAGGTGGTGCGCTGGAACGAAGCCAGCTACTTCGTTCATGAAATGGTGAGCGTCGGGAAAACCGGCTTCCTCTTCGGCCTCGCCTTGTTCATCGTCGGCGAAGCCTGGCGGCGGTTGCAGGAGACGGATGTCGTGATAGACGCCGGCTGGCCGATCTATGGCGTTCTGGTCGTCTCGATCGTCGTCGATTTCGTGCGATCGCGGCAGTTGCGCCGGATCGCAAAAGAAGAGGGCAGCGACGCTCTGGCCGCTGACGCGCTGCATTTTTCGAGCGATCTGCTGTCATCGGCGCTGGTGCTGCTCGGACTCGTTGCGGCGCATTATGGGTTTGAGCGCGGCGACGCGCTCGCCGCCTTGGGCGTCGCCGCT